>CAZHUX010000011.1:0-42377 GCA_964535445.1 uncultured Galactobacillus sp.
GGAAAGAGATATGAAAGCACAGATCCTGGATGATATGGATCTGGAAAGAGAAAGAGGCATAACCATCAAGCTGAATGCAGTACAGTTATCCTATACTGCAAAAAACGGGGAAGAGTATCTGTTCAATCTGATAGATACACCCGGGCATGTTGACTTTTCTTATGAAGTATCCCGTTCTTTGGCGGCTTGTGAAGGGGCAATATTAGTCGTGGACTCTACCCAGGGTGTACAGGCACAGACATTAGCCAATACCTACCTTGCCCTGGATAATGATCTTGAAATTCTTCCGGTCATAAACAAGGTTGACATGAATAATGCAAGACCTGAAGAAACAAAGAAGGAAATAGAAGATATTATCGGTCTGGATTGTTCGGATGCTCCTTTAATCAGTGCCCGAACAGGTTTAAATGTAGATCAGGTACTGGAACAGATTGTCCATAAGATCCCGGCCCCGTCCGGAGATCCTCATAAGCCGCTGCAGGCTTTGGTATTTGACTCCATGTATGATCCTTATCGGGGCGTTATTGCCTTAGTCAGAATCCGGGAAGGACAGTTAAGTGTCGGTGACAAGATAAAGTTCATGGAAACCGGTGCAGAGTATGAAGTCACGGAAGCCGGTATCCGCAATCCTAAGGAAGTCAAAGTACATACGCTGGTATGTGGTGATGTAGGATGGTTTGCGGCATCTATCAAGGATATTCATAATGTTCTTGTCGGCGATACTGTCACTTCTGCCGAAAACCCATGTGATAAGCCATTACCGGGCTATCGTAAGATGAATCCGATGGTCTATTGCGGCCTGTATCCATCAGATGCCGCAAAATACCAGGATCTTCATGATGCCCTGGATAAGCTGCAGTTAAATGATGCTTCCCTGCAGTATGAACCAGAGACTTCTCAGGCATTGGGATTTGGCTTCCGGTGCGGATTCCTCGGCTTATTGCATATGGATGTTGTCCAGGAAAGATTAGAAAGAGAATATAACCTTGATCTGATTGCGACAGCACCATCTGTTATCTATCATGTCTATCTGCATGATGGATCCATGCTGGCCATTGATAACCCGGCAAAGATGCCGGATGCTTCAAAAATAGATCATGTCGAAGAACCATATGTCAAAGCATCCATCATGCTGCCGGATGCCTATATCGGTCCGGTGATGCAGTTATGTCAGGATAAGCGGGGCATATACAAGACAATGGATGTCATAGATGAAGGACGCAACCAGCTTGTCTATGAAATGCCTTTAAGTGAAATCATCTATGATTTCTTTGATAAATTAAAATCCTGTTCCAAGGGATATGCTTCTTTAGATTATGAGATTATCGGTTATCGTACCAATGATCTTGTCAGAATGGACATTCTCCTCAATGGTGAAATGGTAGATGCCTTATCTGTCATCGTAAACAGGGAAGATGCTTATACCAGGGGCAGTCTCATTACAAGAAAACTGAAGGATCTGATCCCAAAGCAGCAGTTTGAGATACCGGTACAGGCTGCTATCGGCGGTAAGATCATTGCCAGAACCAATATCAAGGCCCTGCGTAAGAATGTCCTTGCCAAGTGCTATGGTGGTGATATATCCCGTAAGAAGAAATTACTGGAACAGCAGAAGAAAGGAAAGAAGAGAATGAAGGCGGTTGGCTCTGTAGTCATTCCGCAGGAAGCCTTTATGGCAGTTCTCTCAATGGATTATGATCCGAAGAAGTAAACCGGAAGCTTTATATCTTCATGTACCTTTCTGTACTTCGATATGTTATTACTGTGATTTCACACATGGTATCTATCAGAAACAGAAAGCTGATAGATGGTTACCGGCAATTGAGACAGAAATACAGCAGAAAGATATCAATCCTGCTCTGAAAACCATCTATATCGGTGGTGGTACACCAAGTGCTTTAAGTGTATCTCAACTCGATAAGCTTCTTTCACTGCTGGATCCCTATGCTTCAAACGTTCAGGAATATACCATTGAAGTCAATCCGGAAAGCCTTACGGATGAGAAAGCAGAGATCTTTGTAAAGCATCATATCAACCGTATCAGTATGGGTTTTCAGACCTCTGATCCGATACTGTTAAAAGAATGCGGCAGACACCATACCTATGAAGATGTAAGTCATGCTGTTTCAATATTAAAGAATCATGGTCTTATGAATATCTCGCTTGATCTGATGTACTCTTTACCTCATCAGACCATGGCATCTTTCCAACAATCCATCGATGATGCGCTTGCCTTAAAGCCAATGCATTTATCTTTATATTCTTTAACCATTGAAGAAAATACGGTCTTTGGAAAAAAAGGGTATCAGCCATTAGATGATGATACAGAAGCAGACATGTATGAATATATCATGTCTTATTTACCCAAACATGGTTACAGGCAGTATGAAGTATCCAATTTTGCATTACCAGGTTATGAGTCAAAGCATAATCTAACCTATTGGGAATATCGTGATTTCTATGGCATTGGCATGGGAGCTTCTGGTAAAGAAGGCAATATCCGCTATGACAACGTCAGAAACATGAATGTCTATCTTAATAATCCTATGGAAAGAACTGTCATTCCTCTTTCTGAAAAAGATCAGATGTTTGAAATGCTGATGATGGGAATGCGGTTAAGAAGAGGGATGTCTTTAAAGAGATTTGAAGAATGCTTTGGTACATCCTTTATGAATGTCTATGGAGACAAGGCAGAATCCTTAAAGAAACAGGGTATGATTGATTGGAATGAAGCATACATCAAATGTACGGATAAGGGCTATGAAATCATGAATTCCGTATTAGAAGAATTTCTGGATTAGCTTTACAAATGTATGCTTATGGTGTTATATTTTATGAGCTTTTGAGCTGGGAATGGCGTACCTCTGACGTTATGCTCGGTCCAGAATGCATATAGAAAGAAAGAGGAAAAAACATGTTAACAAAGGAAAAGAAGGCAGAAATCGTTAAAGAGTTCGGCCGCAAGGAAAACGACACAGGTTCTACAGAAGTACAGGTTGCTCTTTTAACAGAACAGATCAACGTTCTGACAGAGCATATGAAGGTCAACAAGAAGGACTATGCTTCCAACCGTGGTCTGTTAAAGATGGTAGGACGCAGAAGAAGCCTGCTTGAGCATCTGAAGAAGGAAGATATCAATCGTTACAGAGATCTTGTTCAGAAGCTTGGTTTAAGAAAGTAAGCATGTATGGTCACCGGAGTATTCCGGTGGCTTTTATTTTTACCTATGGTATGATCAAATCAGTAAAGGAGATCCATTATATGAGTCTTAAATTTATACGCTGTAAGGAATGCGGCAAGATTGCGGTTATCTTAAAAGATTCCGCATGCCCGACAAAGTGCTGTGGCGAGCCTATGGAAGTATTAGAAGCAAATACGGTTGATGCTTCCAAAGAGAAGCATGTCCCGGCTGTTATCAGAGAAGGCAGCCGTATCTCTGTATCTGTTGGCAGTGTAGAACACCCGATGGTACCAGAACATTACATTGAATTCATTGCTTTGGAAACGGCAAAGGGATTCAGAATTGCTTATCTGCAGCCGGGTGATAAGCCAGCTGCTGATTTCTATGCAGAAGAACCGGTTACAGCAGTCTATGCATACTGTAATCTGCATGGGTTGTGGAAAACAGAATCCTGATGAAAAGGCCTGCGGGCCTTTTTTAGTTGTATTCATTAAGTAACATTTATGTTACAATATGTGCCGTTACGTAATTAAAGAAATCGAAAAGGTAGAAGATTAGAGGAAACAGAAAAGATGGAAAAGTATAAGAAGAGCTGGGATTTCTATGGCAGAACGATTACTGTAGAAAACGGCGAAATCGCAAAACAGGCCGGTGGTGCTGTTTTAGTACGTTATGATGACACAGTTGTTCTTTCAACTGCAACAGCATCCAATCAGGCAAAAGATACGGATTTCTTCCCGTTAACGGTTTTGTACAACGAAAAGATGTACGCCGCAGGTAAGATTCCGGGTGGATTTTTAAGAAGAGAGGGCAGACCTACAGAACATGCTACATTAACAGCACGTCTGATTGACCGCCCGATTCGTCCTTTATTTGCGGAAGGATTCCGTAATGAAGTACAGGTTGTTAATACAGTCATGAGTGTTGATCCGGATAAGAGTTCTGAAATGACTGCTTTGTTTGGATCTTCTCTGGCTTTATGTGTATCTGATATTCCTTTCAATGGTCCGGTAGCCGGCGTCAAGGTAGGCCGTATCAATGGTGAATTCATTGTTAACCCTACAGTAGAACAGGCTGCTGAGTCTGATATTGATCTGACTGTAGCTGGTACAAAGCAGGCTATTAACATGGTTGAAGCAGGTGCCAAGGAAGTATCTGAAGAAGATATGGTAAATGCTTTACAGTTCGGCTTTGACAGAATCAAGGAATTATGTGCTATTGAAGAAGAAGTCATTGCGGCTGTTGCCAAGCCTAAGATGGAAGTTGTTCTCTATGCGATTGATGAGAATGTCAAGAAGTATGTAGATGAACATGCGGCTGATGATATCCGCAAGGCTGTATCTATCCATGAGAAGTTAGAAAGATACGATGCTATTGAAGCATTAAAGAACAAGATGGTCGAAGAAGTCGGTGCGCTTGACTACAATGGCGATGAAAAGGCACAGGAAAAGGCTATGAAGCAGACCGCCGAGTACTGTACTGAAATTGAAGCCGGTGAAGTCAGAAGACTGATTTCTGAAGATAAGATCAGACCGGATGGAAGAAAGCTGGATGAATTACGTCCTTTGGATTCCCAGGTTGATTTACTGCCAAGAGTACATGGCTCTGCCATGTTTACAAGAGGTGAGACACAGGTTATCTCTGTAACAACATTAGGACCTCTGTCTGATGCACAGTTAGTAGAAGATCTGACTCCGGTTAAGGAAAAGAGATTCATGCATCAGTATAACTTCCCGCCATTCTCTGTAGGTGAAGTCGGACGTATGGGATCTCCTGGCCGTCGTGAAATCGGTCATGGTGCGTTAGGTGAAAGAGCATTGTCTCAGGTTCTTCCTTCTGTAGAAGAATTCCCGTATGCCATCCGTACAGTCGCAGAAGTATGCGAGTCCAACGGTTCCTCTTCACAGGCATCTATCTGTGCCGGAACGATGTCATTGATGGCTGCCGGTGTTCCGATCAAAAAGCCGGTTGCCGGTGTTGCCATGGGCCTGATCACGGTTGGTGATACATATTCCATCCTGACAGATATTCAGGGTATGGAAGATCACTATGGTGATATGGACTTCAAGGTTGCCGGTACAAGAGATGGTATCTGCGCATTACAGATGGATATCAAGGTTACCGGTATCTCCATGGATATCTTAAGAGAAGCACTTGCCCAGGCACATAAGGGCAGAATGGAAATTCTTGATAACATGGAAACAGCTATTGCGGCACCACGTGATCATCTGTCTCCATACGCACCTAAGTTTGCAAGAATGACTATTCCGGTTGACAAGATCAGAATTGTCATTGGCAAGGGCGGCGAAACAATCGATGAAATCATTGCGGCATGTGATGATATCAAGATTGATATTGATGATGATGGAACATGTATCCTCTATCACACCAACCAGGATATGATTGACAAGGCAAAGAACATGATCAATGATCTGATTCGTGAAGCCAAGGTTGGTGAAGTGTATGATGCCAAGGTTACAGATGTACGTGACTCCTTTGCATTTGTAAATCTGTTTGGAAATACAGATGCACTGCTGCATGTATCCCAGTTAAAGTGGGAAAGAGTTGAGAACATCAAGGATGAACTGCATGTTGGTGATGTTATCAAGGTCAAGGTCATCAGTATTGATGATCAGGGCAAGGTCAAGGTTTCTGCCAGGGAATGCTTGCCAAAGCCAGAGGGTTATGTAGAGCCTAAGAAGCCTCTGCGTCCTCAGCATGGTGCCCGTGGTGACCGTCACAGCTTCCATCATGATCATCATGATAACAAGGACGTTGAAAGACGTGTCTTCAAGAAAAAGGATGATTCCGAGCAGAATTAAAGTAAAATAAAGCCAGCCATCAAGCTGGCTTTATTCATAAAGAGGTAAATGCCATGAGAATGAGAAAAAAGAAATGGGCTGAGCCATGGCTTGCAGCACATGAAGACTATATTTATAAGAATCCGGTTGAAATGAAAGGAAAATGGAAAAGCCTTTTCCATTGCAGTAAACTTCATGTAGAGATCGGTATGGGCAAGGGTGATTATCTGATTCATATGGCATCGATGTATCCGAATGAAGGATGGGTTGGTCTTGAAAAAGATACATCCGCTGCGGCAGTCGCTGCCCGCAAGGCAAATGAAGATGAAGCATTTTCCAAAGACAATAACAGAATGATCTGCGGCAATGCAGAAGAAATGGAAAACTGGTTTGATGAAGCAGAGATAGATGTCATTCATCTGAATTTCAGTGATCCATGGCCTAAGAAGCACTATCATAAAAGAAGACTGAGTTCTGCAAAGTTTCTGGAAATGTACAGACATCTTTTATCTGAAGACGGTATGATTATCATGAAAACAGATAATAAAGATCTCTTTGAAGATTCGGTATTATATTTTCTGGAAAATGCATTTACTTTAACGGAGTTCTCGGTTGACTGGAGACGTAAGGAACATCCGGAAGATGCCATAACCGAATATGAATCCAGGTTTATGGAACTGAATCAGCCGATTTACCGCTTATGTGCAAAACCTGTAAGGAAAGAAGAACATGAAGCATCTTAAACATATTGCCTTCATCATCTGTATGGCTGTTATGGCAAGCGGCTGTACGGTTTATCGTACAATTGATTTACAGAAAGTTCTCAGTGCAAGATTAGTAGAAAAGATGGAAGGGGAGGCAGATGAGCCAAATCACAATAAGCCTTACTATTCCTACTATATCCAGCCTTCTGTAGGACAGCTGGATTCAGATCAGACAGGCAGTTTATTAACCTATCAGGGCAATGAATTTCTGATGAATCTGAATATATCAGCGGTTATCAATAAAAAATATTATGATTCCAGAAACAGTGATTCTTTCGGATTGAATGATACATCTGCGGCTGCTTCTGTGACCGGTACATATACAGATGTCAATAATGACAGTCATGACTTTATCGTCAATATTTATCATGCGGATAAAGAAGCATCCTATATCACAGTATTCAGAAGCGGGACGGTGGAATTCTATGCCGTTTCAGATGCCCTGAAAGCTGCGGAACTTGCAGGAGAGATGCTTAGAATTGCCAGAAGTGTAGAGATTGATCAGGATGAAATCATTGATCATTATTCCAATAAAGAATCCATCAGTTTTACCGGCAGAAAGATTCAGTTATTTGATTCCGTTGCGCCGGAAAGCGGACGTGTAGAAGAACTGTTTGGTGAAAATGATGCGGCTGGTCAGAGTGAAAACCAGCCGGATGAGCAGACTCATAAGAAGATTGACAGTGATGATAGTTCATCCGAATGAAAAAATTTACTTTCTTTGTGTTATGATATAGTTTGTTGAAAAGCAGTAAAATGTTTCAAGATTAAAATAAGTGACTGCTGAAGGGAGATTTTTATGTTCAAAAAATTACAGAATCTTTTATTTGAAGATGAAGATGATGATATTGATGATGAAGAGGAAGAAGAAGTAGAACAGCCTGTTCGTCAGAGAAGACCTGAACCTCAGCCAGCCCGTCAGAAACCGGCTCCTCAGCCAAGAGTTGTTCAGGAGACAAAGAGTGAATCATCCATGCAGAGAATTGATGTCACTCAGCCTATTCCTGCCCAGAAACCTGAAAGACCACAGCCACAGCCTCGCAATGAGTCTGTCTTCAGAGAAAATGAAAAACCGGCTGTACAGCAGGAGTCTAAGCCTAAGCTTGGTATTACCATTGATGACAAGCCAAAGCAGGTAAAGAAGAAGGCTGCCCCGGCCCCGAAGAAGAAAGAAGAGAAGAAGAACAGCACACCTGTTTATCAGTTTAAGCCTGTTATTTCTCCTATCTTTGGTGTAGATGAAAAGGATCTCAATGCCTTAAAGAATACAACCAATAAGATCAGTGCAGCTGAAAAGAGCAAGAATGACAGTAATATCACACCGATTATTTCTCCTATCTATGGTACAAATGAGGAAGATCAGCCAAGCATGATTCAGGATACGGTTGAAAAAAGTGATACTTTTGAAAGAACAACCGGTAATGCATTGAATGCAGAAGCAGAAGATGATATTCCTGAATTCTCTCTTGATGATATTCTGAAGGTCAGAGATGAACAGTTTGAAAATGCCATGAAGGAAGATCCTTCTACAAAGAAAGTTTCTGATGATGATGGTACAGCACCATTATTCCCGGATCTGACACTGGATGAAGAACCTGCACCTGAAGACCAGACGGTTGTATTAAACCGCAATGATCTGCATAAGGGTAATAAGTAATGGAAGAATATTATTTTATCGGTATCAAGGGGACAGGAATGTCCTCTCTGGCCTGTATGCTGCATGATATCGGATATAAGGTATCCGGATCAGATCTTGAAAAGCATTTCTTTACAGAAGAAGGTCTGAGAGCCAGAAATATTCCGATTTACCCATTCAATCCGGATAATATCCATGACAACATGCATATCATCATCGGAAATGCATTCCTGGATGATTTTCCTGAAGTACAGGCAGCGCATGCGAATAAGACATGTGTCTGTGCAAGATACCATGAATTCCTGGGAACATTCTTAAAGAAGTATCATCTTATCAGTATTGCCGGCTCGCATGGCAAGACAACCACCACCGGTATGCTGGCAAGTGTGATGCAGGAGTTTGATAATACCGGATGGTTAATCGGAGACGGTACCGGACATCTTGAAAAAGATACAAAGTATTTCTGTCTGGAATCTGATGAATTCAGAAGACATTTCCTTGCCTACTATCCAGAATATGCCATTATCACAAATGTAGATATTGATCATGTGGATTATTTCAAAGATAAGGCGGATTACCGCAGTGCTTATGAAGAATTCCTGACCCATGTATCCAAGGCGGCAGTTGTCTGGGGTGAAGATCCGGAAGCACGCAGGTTAAACTTCGGTAATACAAAGCATTATTGGTATGGTGAAAAGGATAATGATGATATCCAGGCTGTCAACATTGATGAAAGAAGTGACGGCATGGACTTCGATGTCCTGTTTGAAGGGAAGAAGTTTGCTCATTTCTCTTTACCATTAGTGGGACATCATCTGTTATTGAATTCCCTGGCTGTTATCGGTATATGCATACTGGAAGGGATTCCGGCAGATCTTATTGAAAAGGGATTATCTTCCTTCCATGGTGTTAAGAGAAGATTTGTTGTAGAACATCATGGGGATTCCGTCTATATCGATGATTATGCCCATCATCCTACGGAAGTAGGGGTCACAATCGATACGGCCCGCAAGCGTTTCCCGGATTACAAGCTTGTTGCGATATTCAAGCCGCACCGGGCATCACGTGTCAAATACTTCGGAGATGACTTTGCTAAGCAGTTAAAGAAAGCCGACAAAGTATATCTGTGTGACTTTACATCCATCGATGACAAGCAGGATGGAACCGATATCGATATTACCTATCTTCAGAAGAAGATACCGGGATCTGTTGTCATCAGTGAAGATGAAAAGGGTGCAGATATCCTGGCAAAGGAAAGACCTGCCTGTTTCCTGTTTATGTCTTCCAAGGATATCTATTTCTTAGCAGATCTGGTCAAGAAACATCATTAATGTATGAAAGCATGACTTCGGTCATGCTTTATTTTGGTACCGCTACCAATCTTCTTGTAAATATTTTCATTTTGCCGTATAATCTAAAAAGAAATTAAAGGAGATTTTTATGGACGCATTGTTAATGGATTTACAGAATGTATCGGCACAACTGTTACCGATATTAGGAGCAGTAGCTTTAATTTTCCTGTGCGTGCTTCTGAAAAAGCTATGCAATGTAATGGATTCCCTGAATGATACGGTTAAAAACCTGGATCCTACAATTAAACTTGTTGATAAGAGTATCGAGAAAGTACAGGCACCTCTGGATACGGCGGTGAAGTATTCTCATACATTGGACAAGGTTCATGACAAGACAGCTGAAGCATTTGGCAAAGCTGCTGATTTTGCAAATGATAGCATTGATAAGCTCCAGAGCAAAGTAGATGAGAAGTGCAGTAAGAAAGCTGCCCCAGAACAGGAGGATTCCAATGAGTGAAAAGAATGAAAAAGATGTTCATGATGATGATCAGCCTCTGAACATCTATGATGCCAAGGAACCAATTGATTCCATTGAAAAAACCGTTGAGGATCTGAAGAAAAAGATTCAGGAAATTTCAGAAGAGGAAGAAGCCAAGAAGAAAGAAGAAGAGGAAGAAAAGTCATCTTTTGTTTCTGATGAACAGAAGGAAAAGCTGAAGGAAACTCTTCAGAATGCCAAGGATGCAGCCCAGGACGCTGCCCAGAAGGTAAAAGATACAGCTTCTTCTACATTGAATAAAGAGAATATGGCCAAAACAGTTGACTATATCAAGGCACATGCAGTCAAGGCTGTGGATGTCACAAAGGTCAGGATTGATGAAGTCAAGAATGATCCGAAGTTTCAGAACGCTGTAAACAAGTCTGCCGAATCTCTGCATAAGGCTGGTTCTTATGTCAGTGAATCCGCAAAGAAGGCTGGTGCATTCGTAGACAGTCATCTGGATGAAGAAAAGAAACAGAAAGTAAAAGATGTTTCCGATTCGATTAATGAACAGGTTAAGAAAGCCGCTGTCAATGTGAATGAATTTATGCAGAAACCGGAAGTACAGGATAAGATCGAAAAGGCCAGAAAGACAGCTGGTGATCTTGCCGACAAGGGACAGCAGACCATTAACAATCTGTTCAAGGATCATAAGGACGAGTAATCTGGAGATGCATTCATGAAAAGAGTAACGATATATGATGTTGCCAAGGAGGCTGGTGTATCTCTGGCAACTGTATCCAGAGTCATCAATGGCTCTGACGTAGTGAAAGCACCTACCAGAGAAAGAGTTCAGGCAGCGGTAGACAAGCTGGGCTATAAGCCGAATGCCATTGCCCAGGGACTTGCCCTGCAGAAGACCACAACCATTGGTCTTGTTGTACCAGAGGCATCCTTTACCTATACAGGTCAGATTATCAATGGTCTGATCGATGTAGCGAAGATTTATAACTACAATATCATGCTGCATACAATTACAGCCGGTATTACGGATATGGCTTCTGTCATTGAAGATATCATCAAGAGTCATGTCGATGGTGTCATCATTTACAATGACAAGTACAAAGTAGAAGAGATGCAGGAATTATCCCGTTATAATATTCCGATTGTCATGATCGGAAACAAGATCAAAGGGGATAAGATCTGTTCTGTATATGTAGATATCTCCAAGGCTATCTATGAGCTTACCTCAAAGTATCTGGAAGAGGGCAAGGATAAGATTGCCATTGTCGAAGACAGAAAGAATCCATATACATGTGATCAGATGATTATTGGTGCTGAGAAGGCATATGAACAGAGAGGGAAGAAGTTTGAAGGTTTCCTTAAGATTCCGGCCGAGTATCGTACTTCCTACTCTTTCTTATGTGATCACCTGAAGAATCATCAGTATGATCTTGTTATCGGCAACCGTGACTCCCAGGCAATGGCTGTCATCAATGCCGCAAGAGAAAACAACATTGCGGTTCCGGATGAGATGGAAGTTGTATGTGTCATTGATACTAAGTACAACTCCATGATGCGTCCGCAGATATCTTCATTCTCTATTCCTAGTTATGATCTTGGAGCTGTATCCATGAGAGTCATGACAAAGATGTTACAGGTGAATGAACCTGAAAATGATGAAAGTATTGAATTAAGTTATCTGTTTACCCCAAGACAATCTACCAAAGATTAAAAAATTGTGTAAAATATCTGTATTGCAGTGATCAGGAAAAGTAGCCTGTTGAAGAAGTCGAGAGAGTTTCCGTCTGGTGTAAAGGAAATCTTCTGATACATGTGTGAATACACCTGTGAGCTTATTGTCTCAAAAGGCAATACGCAGACCATGCGTTATCATGGAAATGAAGGGTATCCTTTTCAAGGATAAACTAAGGTGGTACCGCGCTATCAGCGTCCTTAGATGATTGAGGGCGCTTTTTCTATATGCGTCCATACCAGGAGGAATGTATGAATTTTATTGAAGAACTGAAGTGGAGAGGACTGGTCAAGGATGTTACAGACTATGATGGTCTTGTAAAAGCATTGGAAACACCACAGACAGTTTACTGTGGCTTTGATCCAACCGCTGATTCTCTTCATGTCGGTCATTTACAGCAGATTATTCTTTTAAGAAGATATCAGAATGCCGGCCACAGACCGATTGCATTATGCGGCGGCTTTACCGGAATGATCGGTGACCCGAGACCTACAACCGAAAGAAAACTGTTAAGCCATGAAGAAGTACTGCATAATGCCGAATGCATCAAACAGCAGCTTGCCAGGTTCCTGAAGTTTGATGGTGAGAATGCTGCTATCATGGAAAACAACAATAACTGGCTTGGCGAAATGTCTTTATTAGATTATCTGCGTGACTATGGCAAGTTATTCAATATTGCCTACATGCTTCAGAAAGATACGATCAAGAAGCGTCTGGACAGTGGTCTTTCCTATACGGAATTCTCTTATACAATCTTACAGGCTATGGATTTCCTGAATCTCTATCGGAAATACAATTGCCGTATTCAGATTGGCGGCAGTGATCAGTGGGGAAACTTAACATCCGGCATGGAGTTAATCCGTAAGGTAGAAGGAGAAGATGCAGAAGTATGGGGTATCACTTCCCCATTAATCACAAAGTCTGATGGATCCAAGTTCGGTAAGTCAGAAGGCAAGAATATCTGGCTGGATCCAAAGCGTACCAATGCCTATGAGTTCTATCAGTTCTGGCTGAATACACCGGATGCGGATATCGTGGATTATCTGAAGAGATTATCATTACGTTCTGTAGAAGAAATAGAAGCATTAGCAGAATCTGTTAAGAATGAACCGGAAAAGAGAGAAGCACAGAAGGCATTAGCTGAAGAATTAACAGAGATGGTTCATGGCAAGGATGGTCTTGCCAAGGCCCAGCGTATTACGGATACATTCTTCCATGGCGACATCATGTCCTTGTCTCCGGATGAATTAAGAGATGGTTTGTCTGATGCGGAAAAGTTCAATACAGAAAAAGAGATTCCGTTAATTGATGCCCTGGTTGGCGCAGGCGCCGCAAAGTCCAAGGGTGAGGCAAGACGTCTGATCCAGCAGGGTTCTGTATCTGTCAATGGTCAGAAGACAACAGATCTGAATACAGTATTATCAAAGACAGCAGCAGTAGACAATGACTTTACAATTCTGAGAAAAGGAAAGAAGAATTACTTTATTGTTCAGTTTCACTGATACAGGACTGTGAGTGGGATTCCATTCACAGTTTTTTTATGTCAGAACGTTGTGGTATAATGACCTGCGAGGTAAGTTCGTGAAAAGAGTAGTAATCAGCCTGTGTGCGTTATTTTTAATGTTAACCGGATGTTCTTCCAAGAGTGATACTTTATCTACAGATCATACCGTAAACCAGTCACAGATGGAGATCTATGAGACCTATTATGATGCGGTTATGAGTGCAGATTCCTTTATGGAAGACAGTGAGAACTATACGATTTCAACTGAGATGAATAAGGTTCCGGATGGTACATACCGGTATTATGTGATCTTTGATGAACCTAAAACAGCCATGTTTAACTGTATCATTCTGGCGGTTGAAAATGATACATCCTACAAAGATGCCGGTAAGATGATGCCTTCTGCAGGCATCTTTGATACCCCCAGCAACATGATTCCTAATCAGGTAAATTATGATGATGGCTATGTAAAGGGAATTGCCTTATCTGGTGAAACAGATCAGAATACGGTAGACCTGAAAATACTAGTACAGTGGACCAATCAGGATGGCAGCCATACGCAGCGGGAATTCATTCATCGTGCCCTGACGGCTGATGATGCACAATGAGGCGTCAGAGGTAGATCATGCGTCTTGACAGATTTCTTTCCAATGCCCATGCCGGTACCAGAAGTCAGGTGAAAAAACTGGTAAAAGATGGCAGGGTAAAAGTAAATGGTATTACTGCAGAAACAAGTTCCATGCAGATAAATGAAAACACCGATTCCATCACACTGGATGATGAACCGGTTGTTTTTGCAAGATACTGTTATTACATGCTGAATAAGCCAGCCGGCTATATCAGTGCAACCGAAGGCAATGTACCGCTGGTCATGGATCTGATCCATGAAAATGACAGCGGCATGTTTCCATGCGGCAGACTGGATAAGGATACCGAAGGGCTGTTACTAATCACAAATGACGGACCTCTGGCACATAAGCTTTTATCTCCTAAGCATCATGTTGAAAAAGAGTACTTTGTAGAACTGGCCTTACCTGTATCAGAAGATGATATCAGACGTATGTCTGAAGGTATTACCTATGGTGGAGAATCGTATCAGCCCTCTGTTTATAAGCCTCATACAGAGTACTCTGGTACGATTATCTTAAAAGAAGGGAAGTATCATGAGATCAAGGAAATCTTTAAATCCCTTGGCAATCATGTGACATATCTGAAAAGAATACGCATGAAGAATCTTGTTCTGGATACTTCTTTAAAACCGGGAGAATACCGTCCTTTAACAGAAGCAGAAATCAATGATCTCAAAGCTTAAATCAGATGTATCCCGGCCGGTTCAGGCAAATCCCATCTGCCATCCATGGCATACTGCTTTAAGAAATCAATAACCTGCTTCGTCAATTCATTCGGTGTAGATGAGCCGGAGGTAACCGCTATGCGGTTTCTGCCCTTTACCATGTCTTCTTTGAGATCTGTGACCGAATCTATCAGATACGCATTTTGTATACCGGAAGAAAGACCGATCTGTTTTAACTGGTTTGAGTTATTGGAACGCTTGTCGCCAACAACGATTAAGACATCTACATCTTTTAAATGCATGACTGCTTCCTGACGGATTCTTGTCGCATTGCATATTTCACTGCTGACCTGGGCATCCGGATAGGCTTTCAGACAGGCATCAATGATATCCTTTGTGTCTAATATGGAAAGGGTTGTCTGGTTGGTAATCAATACATGATGCAGTCCTTTAAGATCATTGACATCTTCTTTGCTTGTAATCAGATGCACATGTTCAGAAAGGGATACGGTTCCTTCTGCCTCAGGATGTCCTTTCTTACCTATATAGAGAACATCACCACCATGGGCAATATGGTCCTTTACAAGCTTATGCGTCTTCTCTACATCCGGACAGGAGGCATCCACAATTGTCAAATGCTTATCCTCTGCTTTCTTTCTGACCGCATCAGAGATGCCATGAGCCGTGAAGATGACAATACCATGATCAATTTCATCCAGCAGCTCTAACCTTGTTTTGCCTGGTGATTCTATAAACTGAATGCCTTCTTTCTTACAGGCTTCGACAACAAACTGATTATGTACAATCATGCCTAACATATAGACTGGTTCATGTGCATGTTCTCTGGCTGTCTTATGGGCAATCTGGATTGCCCGGACAACTCCCTGACAATATCCGCGGGGAACAACACTGATAATCTCCATAAAAAAATCCTCTCAAAATCTGTTACTATAAATTATAGGTGAAAATATGAAAACATTTGAAGAATTTAACTTAAAAGATACAACCATGCAGTTTATTGCATTAAACCATTTTACAAGTCCGACACCGATACAGGAAGAAGTTATTCCAGCGGCGATCAGAGGCAAGGATATTATCGGTAATTCCGCAACCGGTTCTGGTAAAACCCATGCGTATCTGATTCCGATTATGGAAAAGATAAACAGTGAAGAAGATATCACACAGGCAGTCATTACGGCTCCGACAAGAGAACTAGCCGTACAGATCTATAACAATGCCTTACTCATGCAGAAAGTAAATCCGGATCTCCGCATTCATTTATGCATTGGTGGTCAGGACCGCAACAAGGAAGTGGAATCTTTAAAAAAGGCACAGCCGCATATTGTGATCGGTACACCTGGCAGAATTAAGGATCTTTTCTTAAACGAAGGTGTATTGCGTATTGATAAAGCTTCTGTACTTGTGATTGATGAAGCAGATATGACTCTGGAATTCGGTTTCCTGGAAGACATTGATGCCTTTGCGGGAAGAATGTCAGAGAACCTGCAGATGATGGTTTTCTCGGCGACTATACCGGATCAGTTAAAGCCATTCTTAAAGAAATACATGCATCATCCTTTAACAATGACAATCGGTAATGCTGTACGCTTTAATCCGGATATTCATCATGTTCTGGTGCCATGCTATCACCATACCTATGCGGAAACGATTCGTTCTATCTTACCGGGCTTTCATCCGTATGTCTGTCTGATCTTTGCCAATACCCGTAAAGAGGCAGATGAATTAACCGAAGAGCTGCGTCAGGGTGGTCTGAAGGTTACAGAACTGCATGGCGGCTTAACCGCAAGAGAGAGAAAGCAGGCCATGAAGGAAATTGAAAATGGCAATTCCACCTATGTCGTTGCGACAGATATAGCCGCAAGAGGTATTGATATAGGTGAAATATCCCATGTTATCTCCTGTGGTTTCCCGGAAGATCTTGAATACTATATTCATCGTGCCGGAAGAACCGGCAGAGCAGGTTCGGCAGGTACATGTTATGCCCTGTATCATGAGTCTGATGATGCGGCTATCCGTTCGCTGATGAACCGCGGCATTCACTTTGATCATATGCGTTATAAGAAAGACGGCTGGCAGACGTTACGTCCATATGGTCAGAAATACAAGCGTGACAAAGATGATGAATTAGATAAAAAGATAACCATGGTTTATAACAACAAGAAAAATACAAAGGTTAAACCAGGGTATAAGAAGAAGAGAAAACAGGCTATTGATAACATCTACCGCAAGAAGAAGAGAGAGATGATCCGCTCCAAGATACGTGAAGAAAAGAAGGCTATGTATAAAGAAAGAGCAAGACAGGAGAGGGAAGAGTCGTGATTATCGGATCTCATGTTCAGATGAAGGCTCCTTTGTATCTGGAAGGAAGTGTAAAAGAAGCTTTATCCTATAAAGCCAATGCCTTCATGATTTATACAGGAGCTCCGCAGAATACAAAAAGAGTACCGGTAGAAAACCTTCACAGTAAAGAAGCCTTAACATTAATGCAGGCTAATGGCATTGATCCTTCCAATATGATCGTCCATGCCCCATATATCATTAATCCTGCTAACTCTGTTAAACCGGAAGTAGGAGAGTTAGCTGTTTCTTTCCTGGATCAGGAAGTGAAAAGAGCGCATGCAATACATGCCTCCTATATGGTTCTGCATCCGGGATCCTATACCACAACAGATCTTGAAACCGGCATCAAGACAGCCATTGACCATCTTAATCAAGTGGATGTCAGTGATGATATAACCATATGCCTTGAAACAATGGCAGGAAAGGGCAGTGAGATAGGATACCGGTTTGAACAGTTGGCAGAGATTCTGGAAGGGTTGAAACAACCAGAAAGATACGGCATCTGTTTAGATACATGCCACATTCATGATGCAGGTTATGATGTGACTGACTTTGATGCAGTTCTTGATGAATTTGATCATATTATCGGTTTATCCAGACTACATGTCATTCATCTGAATGATTCAAAGAATGAACGTGGTTCTCATAAGGACAGACATGCCAACATAGGTACTGGTAAGATAGGATTTAAAGCTTTGCATGCCATAGCAGTCAATCCCCGTACAGAAAACATTCCAAAGATACTGGAAACACCATATATTGATGCAAAGCCGCCTTATAAAGAAGAAATAGAGATGTTAAGAAGCGGAAGCTATCATCCTGAAGTATCAGAAAAGCCAGTTTAGAGCTGGCTTTTCATTTATGCATTCTGATGTTTCTCTTTAATAATCTCCTGTATTTCTTCTACAAGAGCATCTCTGATTTCATCCTGTGGTACTGTTTTTACAACCTTTCCCTTACGGAAGAGAATACCGGAATCATATCCACCGGCAATACCTACATCAGCACGTCCTGCCTCCTGAATACCATTGACAGGACATCCCATGATCGCAACTGTAATATCTTCATGAATGGATTTCAGATAGTCTTCCATCTCTTTTACCAGCGGCAGCATATCATACTGAATTCTGCCGCAGGTAGGACAGGCAATCAGATCCGGTACATTGCTGGTAAGATGGAATGCTTTTAATAACTGCTTGCCTATAATCAGTTCTTCTTCTGGTGGAGCAGAGACGGATACACGGATCGTATCACCAATACCTTCATGTAAAAGGGTACCAAGGGCAGCGGATGATTTCACGGCAGACTCCGTGAATCCTCCTGCCTCGGTCAAGCCTAAATGCAGAGGATAAGGATAATGCGCTGCGGCTGCTTCATAAGCCGCGATAGTTAACTCTACATTAGATGACTTGAAAGAAAGACAGATATCATGGAAATCCAGATCTTCGAGAATCTTCACATGCCGGTCTGCCGAAGCAATCATGGCATCTGCACAAATACCGCCATACTGATCCAGAAACTGTTTTTCCAAAGAACCGCCATTGATGCCGATACGGATAGGAATATGTCTTTCCTTACATGCTTTGACAACGGCTTCCGTATGTTCTCTTGATCCGATGTTACCGGGATTGATGCGGATTGCATCAACGCCACCCTCAGCTGCTATTAAAGCTAAAAGATAATTAAAGTGAATATCTGCGACAATCGGCAGATTTACCCGTTTCTTGATTTCCGGTATTGCCTTAGCGTCTTCTTCATCCAATACGGCAATTCTTGCAATCTCACAACCGCCTTCTTCAAGTTTATTGATCTGATCTGCCGTAGCCTGTACATCTTTTGCCGGTACATTTGTCATGGATTGCAGAACACATTTATTCTGACCACCGATCTGGACGTTGCCTACATGGATCGGTCTTGTTTCAGTACGTTTTGTCATGTATAAATCCTCCTGTTTCATTATGCCACGATTATGATTGTCATGCGCTTAAAAATAGCTTAATATAGAGCAGGAAAGCATAACATGACATGTGGATTTGCTTGGAATTATCAAATGGTTATGTTATACTCAACAGGTAATAACGTCAGGAGGGATCACGATGGCAAGAGAAAATATAACTTTCAAGTGCTCTGTTTGCGGTGAAGAAAACTACATCGGAACGAGAAATAAGCGTAAGCATACAGAAAAAATGCAGATCAAGAAGTATTGCCCACGCTGCAAGAAGATGACTTTGCATAAGGAGAAGAAATAAGCCAATGGCTTATTTTTTTGTAGGTGAAACATATGCATCTGGATATATTGCCAATCGGCTTATATGAGGAAAACAGCTACGTTCTGCATCAGGATAAGCATGTACTGTTTGTTGATCCGGGCAGATATGCCAAAGAAATTGTTTCAAAGGTAGAAGAAGATGAAACTGCAGATGGCATTGTATTAACGCATGGTCATGAAGATCATACCGGGGCAGTGGACGATCTTGTGGATCTTTATCATTGCAGGGTATATATCAGCTCTAAAGATCTTGTCTTGATTGATCCTGATAATGCCGGAAAGCTTGGTTTCAGTGCACCGGTCTATTCAAAAGTCACACCTTTTCCAGAAGGTGACAGTGAAATAACCGTCGGTACATTCCCGTTAAAGATCATCGAAACACCAGGTCATACAGAAGGATCCGTATGCATACAATACCGCAGTATTCTCTTTACAGGGGATACCTTGTTTGCCGGCAGTATAGGCCGTACGGATCTTTATTCCGGTAATGAATCAGAGATGTATCAGTCTTTATATAAATTAAGCAGGATGCCCGGATACCTCCAGGTATTCTCAGGACATGGACCTTCTACAACCATCTCGCATGAGTTACAGACAAACCCGTATTTCTATCAATTTAACCATTAAGATACGAAATGAACAAATTTCGTATCTTTTTTTGTGGAATTTGCCTTTTTTTTACAAATATTTATTACAGGAAGGAGGCCTATGAGAGAAAGACTTCAGGAGATTCTGCAGATAGCGGTGAATTACGATGTAACGGATATTCATTTTGATGTCAGAAGAGAAAAAGAATGTGAAAAAACAATTGTGGAGATGCGGGTAAAAGGAAAGATAAGGAGGTTAAAGGAAAAAGAAGATGATATGAAACTGTTCCGCTATCTGATGTACAGAGCCAATCTCGATGTATCAGATGCATTGCGTCCGCAGACCGGATCGTTTCATGAAGAGGTAAATGGAAAGATGCTCTCTTTACGATTTGCGACAGTTTCCAGCTATCACATTATGTCAGGTGTCTTGAGAATTCTGAATTGTCATGGGAATCTGAAGATTTCAGATCTGACTTTTGATGAAGATGTCATTGCCTGGATGAAGAAGATTACCGATCATCGCAATGGCTTGTTTCTCTTTACCGGTCCGACCGGTTCTGGCAAGACAACCAGTCTGTACACCATATTGAATGCATGTGTCGGGAAGAAGATCTTTACATTGGAAGATCCGGTCGAAGTTGTGAATGAAAAGTACATTCAGATTCAGATCAATGAAAAGCAGCATATGTCCTATGCCGATGGCATCAGACAATTGATGAGACATGATCCGGATATCGTCATGATTGGTGAAATCAGAGATGAAGAAGCTGCCAGGATGGCAGTCCGCTGCGCACTGACGGGTCATCTTGTCTTAACCAGTCTGCACGCTTCAACCTGCATTTCTGCCATCTACAGAATGGAAGATCTCGGTGTGGACAGGATGCAGATGGAAGACGTACTTGCCGGAATATGCTCGCAAAGACTGTATGAAACGGAAGAAGGGAGGAAGGTGAGTGTTTATGAGTACATGGATCGAAAACAGATACAGACATGGTTTGCAACAAAGAAAGTACCGGAAAACTTCCAGTCCCTTTCAGAAAAGACCATCAGAGCCATTGAAAACGGATGGATCACAAAAGAAAGTGCCGAAGCGGATACGCTTGCGTAGAGAAGACTGCAAATCCTTGGTCCATCTTCTTGAAAACGGCTTTTCTCTGTCAGACAGTATGGAAATACTGGATGAAAGAAGTACACATGTCATCTTTACTGCTATTCGTGAAAAGTTAAGAAACGGGGAAGCTGTCGTTACCTTTTTTGGAAGCTATTGTCCTAAGGACATACAGGGATACTTTACTTCCTTTATCCGTTACATGTCCTTTGATCAGGCTTTATCCGCATCGATTTCCATCGTTGAAAAGATGGAAGAAGAAAAGAAGATGATTGTCAAAGGCATGCTGTATCCCGTATTACTGTTTATCGGAGTGATTGCCGGTATCGGCATCTTTGCCCGGTATGTACTGCCATCTTTAATCAGTATGATGAGTGGGTTTCATATTGATGGTTCTGACTATGAATTCATGCAGAAAGTGATCCTGGCAGGTTCCAGGTTATTTATGACTGTATTGATTCTTTCCATACTGATCATTCTTGTATCTCTTCGTAAAACAAACATTGTAAAAACATACCGTTTCATTACCGGTATCAGAGAAAATGCCATTCTTGTCCAGTATGCAAGCAGTGACTTTGCAAGATTCTTTCTGGAATGTGAAAGAAGAGGTATGTCTACTGCAGCCATACTTTCTGTTTTAAAAGAAACAGAAGATAAACCATTAGTAGCCTATATCGCTTCTGAAATGGATGGTCATCTTCTCAAAGGAGAATCTTTTGAAGAAGCAGTCAGGGCATGCCGGGTAGAAAAGGCATTGCTTAAGTTCTTCAGAATCGCAGTATATGCCTCGGATTGTACAAAAATGCTGGAAGGATATCTCGATATGGTGCATATCCGTACATTAGCTGCCATCACGCGTTTCTCTCATTGCATTCAGCTTGTTTCCTATGCTTCGGTCGGTATTGTCCTGATCTTTGTATACAGGGTATTAATGATGCCGATCACCATGCTTCAGAATCTGTGAAAGGAAAAAGATTATGAGAAAAATCAAAAGTAAAAAAGGATTTACGTTACTTGAAATGACAATTGTTGTCATTATTATTTCTGTATTGTTTCTGTTAAGTGTACCTTCTATCCAGAAAACATTAGGCGTTGTCAATAACAAGGGCTGCAAGGGCCTTGAAAAAGTGGCTGATGCGGCCATCCTCGAATACAAGATGGAATATGATGAATATCCTTCTAATGCACAGGATTTAGTGAATGCAGGCCTGTTATCAGAGCAGCAGCTTACCTGTGATGGTTCGAAAAGTCTGGTGATAGCCAATGGTCAGGCTGAAATCCACTAAGGGATTCATGCTTGCGGAAATGTGCATTGTTCTGCTTGGTATCGGTATGCTTGGTGCTTTATGCATACCTGTCCATGAATTCAGTGAATCGGATTACTATGGCTTTGCGGATGGATATTGGCAAAAGCAGAGTGAAGCCATTGTGCATGGTGAGTCCAGATGTTATGAAACAGGGGGTGGCGATCAGATCTGGTTCAATGAAAAAGGAAATGTCAATCAGGCAAAGACAATCACAAAGGGACAGAAGAACCGCAGAATTGTCATTGAACTTGGCGGAGGCAGACTTGTTTTTAAATAAGAAAGGTTTCCTGCTTTCCGATGCATTAATATGCGTCTTTATTGTCTGTGTCATGGCACTTGTCATCTCTTCCGCAATTATTGTCTATACGGGCAGTCAGAGACGCATCAATGATCATGCGGAAAGAATCAGTGAAAAGATGCATCAGGAAATGGAGAAGGCAGATACATGTCAAATATGCACAAGTCCTCCCGCAGCGGCTTTGCCTTAAGTGATCTTTTACTTACGATGATGATTGTATGCATGTTAATACCGGGGGTGATGCTTTCCATTGCTGTATTACAGAGAACATTACATAAAGATGAAACCGTACAGGATATGATAGCGGAGTATCAGTTACGTCAGATTCTTCTTTCCAGTTATGATATTCATCTTGAAAACAATGTTCTCTGTTTTGAAAACAAGGAAAGAGATATGAGACTCTCCTGTAAGAACCATCATGTCATCTTACAGCCGGGTACCCAGATCTTCTTTTCGGATATTGATAATGCGATCTTCTATGAAGATGACAATGTCTGGATGATTCACTATGAAAGAGAAGGAAAGACAATTGAGAAAGCACTTGTTCCAAAGACATGATGGTTTTGTCAGTACGTATTTCTTAAGTATGTTACTGTATATCACCAGTGTGATTGTTATAGTCATGCAGAATATTTCTTACCGGATGGAAACATGCATGAATATGGAAAAGGCATTGGGAAGACAGTCTAAGGACATGCATATCATACTGGATGTAAAGTGTCATCTTTTAAATAAAGATCTTGAAAACGGCAGTTATGAAGTCAATGGCATATCCTATGCCATAGAAAAGAATGCAGGTATTATCTATGTGACAACTTCTTATGATCAGATCGTTATCACCTGGAATGAGAACACCGGTAAGATACTGGATTACACAACAGAAAATACAGAATAAACAGGCACGGAGGCAGGCTTTCGTGCCTGTCTCATTACATTGACAAATATACCTGTTTTTATAAAATATTAGGGAACAGGCAGGTAATAAAAATGGTTATTGTTAATGATTTGAAACCTGGAACAAGTTTCATTTATGAAAATAATATATATCAGGTTCTGAACCTTCAGTTAAATAAGACGGCCATGCGTCAGATGATCGTCAAGGTCAAGGTAAAGGACTTGCGCTCCGGGGTCATCAAGGAATTATCTTTTACCGGTGGTGACAAGGTAGAATTGGCCAATATTGACCGTAAGGTCATGCAGTATCTGTATGATGATGGAACTTCCCTTGTATTCATGGATAATGAAACCTATGAACAAATCGAGATTCCAAAGGACAGATTAAAGTGGGAAATGCAGTTCATGAAACCTAATGATAATGTTACGGTCATGATCAATGACGGCAGTGAGATCTTAGGTGTCATCCTGCCGGATAAAGTCACACTTCAGATTACAGAATGTGAACAGGCAGTTAAGGGTGATACCGCTACAGCTGCCACAAAGAATGCTGTATTAGAGACAGGTCTTGAAATCAAGGTTCCTCTGTTTATTCAGAATGGAGAAAATGTTGTCATCTCTACAGCAGATGGCAAATACAACGGCAGGGCAAAAGAATGACAGTTTATGTGCCATAAGGCACATTTTCTGACTCATTAAAAGGGAGTCAAACATGAGAAAGAGATATTCCGGAAACAGAAGAACAGCACTACCATCTGACCGTCATAAGCGGGCAGTATCTTTCAGACACTGTATCTATGCAGGAAAGAAACAGAATGTTTATTATTCTGCAATTCATAAGAAAGATTCTTTATTCATTACGGCAGATGAAACGGATGAGAAACATACCGAAACAACAGAGATATCCATACCACATCTGGAAGAGAATACACCAGCAGAGAAAAAGGGTAAGCGTAAACAAAAGAAACAGAAAGCATCTCTGACAAGAGAAGAAAAGAGAGAACAGAAATACCAGGAAAAAGAGGATGAACTGGACCGGTTGGCAAGTGAGCCTGACTTTACGGCAAAAGAGTGCATCCTTCACCCGTTCTCTGTCATAAAGAAAGCATCAGAGTTTGACTATGCAATGTTAAGCAATGGGCAGATCTTTGCCAGTGCCGTATGCCGGTGGCTGTTAATCGGCTTTGCCCTGGCAGAAGCCGTATGTTCTCATATCAATACGGCAGATTTCTCTATTCTTTCCATGAACTTTACACAGGAAGCGTATCTTGCCCTGCGCTTGTTTATATACGGAATTATTTCAGAGTATGTCAATTACCGTATCATCGGTGCCTTTGCCTCAACTCTGAGACAGGGGTCTGATCGGGCACGCATCCATGCATTAGGAACATTTGCCTCTCCACTAGAATTCTGTTTCTTTATTCTTGCATGCTTATTCATGCATTTAAGCAGTATTGCGGGATTAATCCTGTTAGCTGCCGGCATCATCGCCGGATTATCATGCCGGATCTATGCTCTGGTACTCTGCCGCATTCATATCGCAAAGATTATCCTGGCTATCGGTACATGCCTGGTTCTGTTCTTCTTATTGGGCTTTGCTTATGTACACATATTCTGCAGCGATATTTTTCAGATATTTGCGTTAATGAATTAGACATGATACTTTACAGGCATTATTTCCGTATCTATAATGTAAACGATAAAACTCAGGGCAGGGTGTAATTCCCGACCGGCGGTAAACTCCGCGAGCCGATATGGCCGAGCCGTGTGAAATTCCGGCAGCGACAGTAAAGTCTGGATGGAAGAGTTATAAAATTCCACGTTTTTATCAAACCCGGAGGTTTATCTTTGTAAGCCTTCGTTTTTATTTGTCATAAAAAACGAAGGGTGAAAGGAGAAAACCTATGACAACATTCCCAAAAGAAGGAACTAAGAGCAGGTATTTTACGGTACAGAGAATTGCCAAGATCGCAATTCTTTCGGCGATCGCATTTATACTGATGTTCTTTGAATTCCCGTTACCATTTGCGCCATCTTTCTACAAGATCGACTTTTCTGAAACAGCTGTATTAATCGGCGGCTTTGCCTTAGGACCGGCTGCGGCAGTAGTCATTGAAGCCATGAAGATCCTTCTGAATCTTCTCTTCCAGGGTACAACAACAGCATTTGTTGGTGAATTTGCCAACTTTGTGATCGGATGTGCATTGGTTGTGCCGGCTTCGGTTATCTACAAGCATCATAAGACAAAGAAAACTGCTTTCATCGGTATGTTTGTCGGAACCTTATGCATGACGATTGTCGGCTCATTCTTAAATGCAGTACTCTTGTTGCCAATGTATTCAAAACTGTATGGTATGCCGATGTCTGCTTTGATTGCGATGGGTACGGCTATTATTCCTGCTATTAAAGATGTATGGACATTTGCATTATTCTGCGTAGCACCGTTCAATCTTCTCAAGGGTGTTATTGTCAGTGCTATTACAGCAGTTCTCTACAAACATATTTCTCCGATATTACATCGTTAATTCATAACACTGTGTTTACTTTCAGGGTAATTCCCTAAGCAGACACAGTTTTTATAACCTTTAATGATCATGGAATTTCATGTATAATTGAGCTGTTGATATATGGAGAATGAATCTGATGGCTAATTATTCACGTACAGAGAAATATAAGAAGCTTCGTGAAAGTTTACAGAGTGACAATGAGTCTGACAATGTCAGTACAAGAGATCTGTCACGTTTTGAAAGAAGGCTGAATCAGATTGACAGCAGTAATTTCAAGGCACCGGAAGAAGATTATTCTCTTTCAGATATGCACCGGGCATCGCACGCACGCAATATTGAAAAACCGCAGCCAAAGCCACAGGAGACATACAGACCAAGACAGCAGGAAGTAAAGTCACCTTCCTATAATGCCGGCTCTTACCGCAATGAGAATGATTCGGCGACATTTGATAATGATTTTCTGGATCAGTATATCCGTGAAGTCAAGCAGTATAACATTGAACAGGGCAACGCTTCTTCTGAAAATACCCAGGTCAATATTCTGCGTTCTTTAAACAAGAACAATGAGAATGATTCTGTTCCGGATCGTCCTTACAGCAGAAGAAATGCAGAGGATGATACTTCCAACATACAGTTTGAACCAGCGAAGAAACAAAGACCTGTATCCAAACCATCTTACCAGAGAGAAGAGGATACCCGTACTGCCCAGTTAAGCAGTGAGTTATTTGATGATGGTCCGGCAAAAACCGAACAGATCTCAGAACCGGAACAGCCGCAGAATGGTAATTCCGAGACTATGAGCAGGGAAGCAATCATGCAGGAAGTACAGAACCTTGTTAATGGCACTGATTCGAATCAGTCTTCTGCGTCTCATGCGTCTGACAATAACGCCTCTACGCGCAATACCGCACAATTGAATACAAGTCCGTTTGAAGATGATGATCAGGCTGATCACAATACAGATTCTTTCAGCAGGCATCTGCAGAATGAAAGAACGGCAAGACAGCAGTTGCTGAATGAGACGACCCAGATGCGGGCCCAGTTAGATGATTATGAAGACAATCTGAGTGAAGTCAGTAACAAGATGCAGCGTACAAATCGTATCCTGAATGTTGTTCTGATTGTACTGATCATTGCCTTGGCAATTATTTTAGGCATCGTTGTTTACTGGATTGTTTTATCAAGAGGTTAAGTTATGAAGATTAATATTGCAATAGATGGACCAAGTGCGGCAGGAAAAAGCACCATTGCCAAGCGTCTGGCAAAACAATTGCATTACATTCACCTGGATACAGGTGCCATGTACAGATGTGCAGCTCTCAAGGCATTGCAGGAACATGTGGACCTGGATGATGATGCGGCACTTTGTGATATGTTAGCCCATACGGATATTGAATTATGTGCAGATGGCAGGGTACTGATGGATGGCAAAGATGTATCCAAAGACATCCGCATGGATGAAATATCCCTTACGGCAAGTGATGTTTCCAGACACCCCGGGGTACGTAAGAACCTTGTGAAAAGACAGCAGGAGATGGCTAAATCTAAAGGATTTGTTATGGATGGCAGAGATATCGGTACGGTTGTTTTAAAGGATGCGGAAGTCAAGGTATTTATGACTGCATCTCCTGAAGCAAGAGCCGTACGCAGATACAAACAGGATCTTGCGGAAGGCATTCCTACCAGTGATATTGAAACAATCGCAGAAGAAATCAGACAGCGTGACGAAAGAGATATGCATCGTGCGGTTTCACCATTGCGCAAGGCTGATGATGCGGTTGAAATTGATACGTCAGAGATGACAATTGATGAAGTGACAGAAAAGATTTATCAGCTTGCACTGCCATTTATCAATGAGGAGAAACAGTCATGAATATTGGTACAATAGCGATCGTAGGCAGACCTAATGTAGGCAAGTCTACGATCTTTAATCGCATAGCAGGGGAAAGACTTTCCATTGTGGAAGATGTTCCCGGCGTTACCAGAGACCGCATCTATGCAGTCAGTGAATGGACCGGTCATCAGTTTCAGATTATTGATACCGGAGGCATTGAGTTAGAAAATCAGCCTTTCCAGGAAGAAATCAGAGCCCAGGTGGAAATTGCCGTAAATGAAGCAGATGTCATCCTGATGGTTGTCAATGGCAAAACAGGCTTGTCTGATGATGATAAATACATTGCGGCTATGCTGCAGAGATCTCATAAACCGGTTGTTCTTGCGGTCAATATGATAGACTCACAGGAAAGAATGATGAATATCTATGAGTTCTATAACCTTGGTCTTGGTGATCCGATTGCGGTCAGCGGCGTCCATGGCATCGGTATTGGTGATGTATTAGATAAATGCATGGAACTTATGCCGAAGAAAAAGAATGAAGAAGAAGACAAGGGTATTCATATTGCCGTTATCGGGGAACCGAATGTAGGCAAGTCTTCCTTAGTCAATGCCATCCTTCATGAAGAAAGATCCATTGTTTCAGATATCCAGGGTACAACCCGTGATGCTATTGATACACCATTTGTCTATGATGGCAGGCCTTATGTCATTGTCGATACTGCCGGTATCCGTAAAAGAGGCAGGGTCTATGAGAATGTAGAGAAATACTCTGTATTAAGAGCGATGCGGGCTATTGAAAGATGTGATGTGGCTTTATTTTTGATTGATGGCGAATTGGGTATCCGTGAACAGGACAAGCACGTGGCAGGCTATGCCTATGAAGCAGGCAAGCCGATCATCATTGTTGTAAACAAGTGGGATGCCGTCACGAAAGATGATCAGACCATGCATGAGTTTACCGAGAAAGTCCGGGCAGAGTTCCAGTATCTTTCCTATGCACCGATTCTCTTTGTCAGTGCGAAAACCCATCAGAGAGTAGATACCATCATGCCTATGGTAGATAAGGTATATGAAAATGCCAGCCGCAGGGTAGCGACGAATATCCTCAATGAAGTCATTGCGGATTCCCAGATCACCACGCCAGCGCCAGCCAGAAACGGCAAGCGTTTCAGAATCTACTACGCAACCGAAGTATCCGTACGTCCGCCGACTTTTGTTCTTTCCTGCAATGATCCGAAGTTAATGCATTTTACCTATCAGAGATTTATTGAAAATACATTGCGCAAGGCCTTTGATTTTGAAGGTACGCCGATTCATATTATTGCCAGAAAGAAGGTGTCTGAATGAAAGTAAGAGTATTAGGAACAGGAAGCTGGGGTACAGCCCTGGCCCAGGTACTTGCGGATAATGGCAATGATGTCATGATGTGGGGTATCTCTGAAGAAGAGACAAATGATATTGAAAACAATCATCATAACTCCCGTTATTTTGATGCCCCGGTCAATCCCGATGTCCATGCGACAGGAGATTTATCCTGCATTGAAGATGCGGATGTCGTCCTTGTGGCAGTACCTGTCAAAGCCATTGAAAGTGTCATGAAACAGGCTCTGGACTATATCACAAAACCAGTCGTCATTATCAATGTTGCCAAGGGATTCCATCCGGATACCCATGAGCGCATGTCGGTAGTCATTAAAAGAGTGGTACCGGAAGATAAGAGAAAAGCAGTTGTTTCTCTGATTGGTCCTTCCCATGCCGAAGAAGTGATTATCCGCAAGTTAACTTCCGTTAATGCCGTCAGTGAAGATGAAGAAGCAGCGGAGATGATTCAGCACTTGTTCTCCAATAACTATTTCAGAGTCTACCGGAATACCGATGTCATCGGTGCGGAGATTGGTGTCGGCATCAAAAACATCATGGCGATTGCCTCAGGTATCTTGGAGGGCATTGGTCAGGGTGATAATGCAAGAGCTGCATTAATGACAAGAGGTCTTGCGGAAATGACAAGATATGGTGTTGCCCAGGGTGGAAGAGCAGAAACATTTCTTGGCCTGGATGGGGTAGGAGATCTGATTGTTACATGTACATCCCGTCACTCCCGCAACTTCATGGCAGGTCTTGAAATCGGTCAGGATGGTTCGGCCGAGAACTTCTGGAAAGACAATACCAAGACAGTAGAAGGTGTACTTGCCTGCAAGGTAGTCCATGAAGAAGCGCATAAGCAGCACATAGACATGCCGATTACAGATCAGGTATATGCGGTATTGTATGAAGGTGCCAGCCCGGAAGAAGCTATCACGAAACTGATGAGCCGTTCCTTAAAATCAGAATAAATAGAGCAGAGTGTATTCTCTGCTTTTTTGAATAGTGTTAGAATAACAGGCGCGTGAGGTAAAAATATGTCATATGTATTTCATACAGATGCAGATCCTGCAGAAATAAAGAACTTTGTAGTCCATTCCGATCAGAACACTTTATTCCAGTGTCCGGAATGGATTGATATAAAAAACAACTGGGGCCATATGCTGACATCGGTTACCGAAGATGGAAAGATTGTCGCTTCAGCCCTGGTACTGATTCATAAGATGCCTTTAGGCAAGACTTTGTTCTATGTCCCAAGAGGTCCGGTTATGGATTACCATAATCCTGAGCTTGTCGCATTCATGCTGGATCATCTGAAACAAGAGGCTAAGAAACATCATGCGATTGCCTTGCGCTTTGATCCTAAGGTATATTCCAGAAAATATCCGTTTAAGGAAAAGGACAAGCCGCATCCATATGAGAATCAGGATGTCGTGCAGTTATTGAAGTCACTTGGTGCCAAGCATCGCGGCTATACAACGATGATTGCTGAATCCACCCAGCCCCGTTTTAATGCGGAAATGGATGTAGAACCGGGATACTTTGATCATCTGGACAGAAAGACAATCCGTTCTATCAATACAGCCGTTAAAAAGGGTGCTGAGGTATATTGCGGTCATGAGTATCTGGATGACTTTTCTACCGCCATGCATTATACGGAAATGCGCAAGGAAATAGCCTTAAGAAACAAGGAATATTTCCGCAACATGCTTGATGTCTATGGTGATAATGCCTTATGCCTTGTCGCAAAGATCAATTTTCCAAAACAGATCAACAAGTTAAAGACAGAGCTTCAGGAACATGAAGATGCCTTAAAGCAGAATGACCTTTCCAGAAAACAGAAAGGTATTCATGAAAGAGGTGTTAAGGAAGTATCTGAGGAACTGGAAAAAGTAGAACAGGATTATCAGGACTGGGGAAAAGATGAGATGATTCTCTGCGGGGTCCTGGCTGTCTATAATGAGAATCTCATGGAGATCTTCTATATGGGCAATAACCCTAAGGCCATGCGTATCAGGGCTTCTTATCTGCTTTACAATGAATGTCTGAAGTTCTGTGAAGAACATCATATTCATGAATGTTCATTTGGCGGGGTAGAAGGGACATTAGATGATGGCTTAACTACCTTCAAGGCTAACTTCCTTATGAATGTAGAAGAATATATCGGTGAATTCAATATCATTCTGGATAAACCGATGTATACAGCCTTTAATGACATCTATCCGTTTATCCTGAAACATGCGGCCAGGATCAGATCTGAAAAGAAGGAGACAGAATGAAATTTACAGAATTAACAAGAGATGAGTTTCTTTCTTTCTCACGCAGTCAGAAAGAAGAAAGCTTCATGCAGACAGCAGAATTCGGTGATCTGCGTAAGGACCAGGGATTTGATGTCTATTATCTGGGGGTAAAGGATGATGACAATAAAATCTTATGCGGAACCGTATTCTGTGCCAATACCGTCTTTCTTGGAAAGAAACAGTTCTACGCCCCAAGAGGATATCTGATTGACTGGCATAACAAGGAACTGCTTTCTTACTTTACAAAAGAAATTGTTAAGTTTGTCAGAAAGCACAAGGGTCTTGAAATCATCATTGATCCTAACCATGTCTACCGCTTCAGAGGCAGAGACGGCAGTATTCTGGAAGATCATCCGGCGGATGATGAAACCTTAAAGAATCTTACTGATCTTGGCTATCATCACTTCGGCTTTAACTTATACCTTGAAGCAAGGCAGGTACGCTGGGCTTACCGCATGGAATTAGATGAGCCTTATGAAGAGAAGAAGAAACAGTTCTCCAAAAGTACCCGCAAGAATCTTGAAAAGGCCTATTCCAGAGGTCTTACCGTAAGAAAAGGTGATGAATCAGATCTGGATATCATGGATGAATTATTCAAGTCTACGGCTGTAAGAAAAGACTTTGAATATCGTGAAGCAGATTACTACAGACAGCAGTATCACTGGATGAAGGATCTGATGAATATCTATATTGCTCACCTGGATGGGGATGCTTATATAAAGTGTGCCAGAGAGAATCTTGAGGCAGAACAGGCCAATAACAAGAAAATCCTGGATGACATGTCACATGATCATGTCGGTGCCAAGTTATTAAAGAAAAAGGAAACCAGTGACAAGCGTCTTGTTAAGCTTGAAGATGATCTGAAAGCAGCTGAAGAATTCAGAAAGAAATATCCAAAAGGGAAGGATATCGCTGCCTTGTTATCGATGAAGAGTGGGGAAGAGTATCTGACATTATCTTCAGGTTCTCTTGAAGAATACCGCTCCTTTACCCCGAAGTATGCGATGTATGATGCTCATATCAAGGATGCTTATGCCATGGGCTTTAAGGCATGCAACTTCTATGGTATTTCCGGCAACTTTGAAAAGAAAGACAATGTCTTCTATGGTGTCTATGAATTCAAACGCGGCTGGGGAGGAAATGTCATTGAATATATCGGTGAATTCTCTATGCCTGTAAACTTTACCGGTAAACTGTATGACTGGCTGCGTAAGATACGCAATAAATCGAGAAAATCATAAAAGCATATCAATATGTGATATGCTTTTTTCTCAAACTGCAATTAGTTGCAGTATAATAACAGAGTTTTGGAGGCATACATGGAATTTGTAGAACTGAATAAACAGGAATTTCAGACATTCTCTGAAAACAGAGATGACTATAATATCTGGCAGTCTGTAGATATGGCCGAACTGCGTGAGAAGGAAGGCTTTCATACAGAATATGTTGGTGTAAAAGAAAATGGTGAGATCATTGCCGGAGCCATGCTTTCTTATCGGGTGATCAAGGGTTTCCGTCAGTACTATTCTCCACGTGGTTTCTTAATAGATTTTCATAATACGGAATTATTAACGTATTTCTTAAATTCATTAAAGGATTTCTGCAAGAAGAGAAAGGGTATTTCCATCCGCTTTGATCCGTATCTTCCATATAAGCAGAGAGATCTCGATGGTAATGAAGTACCGGGTGGATTTGACAACAGTGATGTTGTTGAAACCATTGAATCATGCGGCTACAAGCATCATGGTTTTACAAGAGGCATTGATTTAACAAGAGAATGCCGCTGGATGTATACCGTTCCTTTGGAAGGGTATAACGAAAAGACATTACTGGCCAGCTTTGAAAGAAATGCCAGAAGAAGTATCCAGAGAACAATCAAGTACAAGATCTATACAAAAGAACTGGATGAATCTGATATTGATGAATTCATCAGAGTTGCAAATGCGACAGGTGAAAGAAGAGGATTTGAAGTCAGAAGTGCAGAGTATTACAAGGATCTGCTGGAATGCTTTGGCAAGAGAGGACATGCGAAGTTCTTATCTGCCGTCATTAATCTTGACTATTATCTGGAAGTAGAAAACAAAGAATTAAAAGAACAGCAGGATATCTTAGATGACTGTAACAAGAAACTTGCGGTGAATCCGGATTCCAGTAAGATCAATAAGCGCAAGAAGGTTACAGAAGAAGTACTGGCTTCTTATCAGAAGAGAATTGCTGAAGCAGAAAAGCTCAAGAAAGAAAGAGGTACGGAGCTGACGCTTTCTTCCAGTGTCTTCTTTGTCAATAAGAATGAAATCATGTGTCTGTTAGCTGGTGTTTATGAAGAATACAAGCAGTTCTCATCACCATTTGCATTACATTGGCAGATGATGAAATACGGTATGGAACATGGCATCAAACGCTATAATCTCTATGGTATTTCGGGCATCTTTAATGATAGTGCGGATGACTATGGCGTATATTTATTCAAGAAGGAATTCAATGGGGAAGTCATTGAATTAGTCGGTGAATTTGAAGCTTCCTTATCACCGGTTGATAAGGTATATCATGCTTTACGTAAATTAAAGCATTAAGGAAAATCTATGAAGAAGAAAGATAACAGAAAAAACATGAATCGCAGTATGAAACAGTCAGTTGTGATGGGTGGTATGATCGGCACAGCTGGTCTTTTCATTGCGAAGCTTCTGGGTCTTCTGTATTCTATTCCACTCTCTTCCATACTTGGTTCAGATGCCTTAATGAGCTACTATGGAACGGCATACCAGATCTATTCCTATGTACTGAATATCTTTACCGCAGGCATTCCGTTTGCGATATCTACGATCGTAGCCAAATATACGACTCTGGAAGACTATAAAAGTCTTCTGAAAGTCAAGAAGATATCCTTACGCATCATGAGTATCTTAGGCTTCTTGGGAATGATCATTCTGATGTTATTCTCGGGACTGATTGCTTCGCTTGTTGCGGTGACTAAGGATATTCCGATCATGCGTACTACGATCATTATCCTGGCTTTAGCAATATTCTTTGTGCCGATTCTTTCTGCTTACAGAGGCTTTTGGCAGGGCAGAAAGGAAATGAGTGAATATGCCTTCTCACAGGCATTTGAACAGTTTGTAAGAGTCGGTTTCTTACTATCCATGGCATACATCCTTGTTTATGTCATGCACATGGAAAGAAAGTATGCCCTGTATGCGGCTGTATTATCTACCAGTGTCGCTGCGATAGCCGGTATTGCCCAGATTCATTACTTTGACAGGAAACATATCGGAGAAATCAAGGGACCTGCCTCTGAGCAGACAAAGCGTGCTGTAGGCATGCGGAAGCTGTTCAGGGAATTAATCGCTTTAGCTATTCCTTATCTGCTTACAGCTGTCATTGGTTATATAGATAATGTCTTTAACTCTATTCTTTTACCGGTAGGATTAAGATTACATAACTACAGTGGGGATGAAGTCAGTGTCATTCTTTCTGCGGTTAACTATGCCGGCAGTAAGTTAACAAGTATTCCTCAGATCCTGGCACCTGGTTTTGTGGCTGCGATGATTCCGCATGTCACCCAGGCCTTAACTGAAAATGATGAAGATTCCATTAAGAAAATTGTCAAGGAATGCCTTGGCATTGTCTTATTCATCGGCAGTTTCTTAAGTATCATCATTGCCGTATATGCCTCGGATATCTATCATATTCTCTTCTATACAAGCAATCCGGAATTATCCGCAAGTGTAATCAGATGGATTGCGATAGAAGGCTTCTTAGGGACAATCTGCCCGGTATCCAGTTCTTTAATGATTGCCTTAGGATTAAAGAAAGATGTCTTAAAGAGACAGTTGTATTCCGCAATTATCAAGGGTGTTACAATGGTACCGTTAATCTACTTTATCGGATATCGTGGTGCAGTTGTTTCATCTATCTTAGGTAATGTATTTGTCTTTGCCGGAAACATCCGTCAGATCAGTACGACATTCCATGTAGATCTTGGTGTCATTTATAAGAATACCGGTAAGATTATCTTGGCCTTGGCCATCATGTGGGCTGTTTCCTATGGTCTGCGTATGGTTGGCATCTCTGGTGATTCAGGCAGAAAGATCATTGCCTTTGGCAAGTTATGTGTCAATGGTCTTGTTTCTATGTTTGTTTACTTTGGAGTTACGCATCTGCTCAAAGTGCCTCAGCAGATGTTTAACCGGGATATCATTTCACTTGTAAAGAATCGTGTGCATCACGCATAAGAAAGGATCATATCATGGACATCCGCAGAATCAGTAATGAAGAAAAGTTTGATGATTATGTCGCAGAACATCCCTATGGTCATTATATGAAGACCGCAAGATGGGGCAGATTCAAAAAGGATACAGAGAATGATTCCTATGAATGTCTTGGCTTCTATGAAGGTGATGAATTAAAGGGTACTGCCATGGCTTTACATGAGCATCAGTGTGGTGCTGACTATATCTATGTGCCATGGGGTCCATGCATTGACTATACAGACCGTAAGCTTGTTAAAGAGGCTTTTGATGCCTTAAAGCAGTATGCGGATGATAAGGGTGTGGATTTTCTTAGAACAGATCCGAATGTGGTACGTGTACCACATGATATCAAGGGTAATGTCTTGATGGATTTTAACAATGAGAATACAACCCTTGATATCAAATCCACCGGATTCAAGCATAAGGGTTATGGCTATGCCTACAATGGTTCTTTTACAAACCGCTTTACTTTAATCGTCGATCTCAAACCATCCGAGCAAGAAATATTCAATAACTTCCAGTCGAGCAGAAGAAGGGCGATCCGTCATCATCAGTCCTGGCATGTTTCTACGCATACTGGTGATGTCAGTAATATCAAGGATTTAATGTATCTGGAAGGGCAGTTAACCCGTCAGGATGGCTTTAAACCGCATTCCTATGAATTCTTTGAAGATCTTTTGAATTTATTCGGAGATCATGCCCGTCTTTATGTCACGGAGATTGACTTGGATGCGATGATGGCGGATACAAAGAAAGATCTGGAATCATCCAAATACAAGAAAGATCCTAAGGCAAAAGAAAAGGTATCTGAGAATATTGAAAAGGCAGAGAAGTTAAAGCAGGAGTTTGGCTCTCATGTTGTCATTGCCTGTGGTTTATTCATCTACTGGGGAAACAAATCATGGGATCTTTATACCTACAATCATAAGGCATTCGGCTTCATCAGACCGGTAGATAATCTACATTACTATGCGATGTGCGATATGAAGAAACATGGTGTCACAGACTATGACATGGTAGGTTTCTCTGGTGAAACAACACCAACGGATCCTAACTACGGCTTATACAATTACAAGAGTTCCTTCGGACCGGTTTACACAGAATACATAGGTGAATTTGATTACATCAGAGACTATAAGAAGAGAAGTGAATTCAACCGCAGATATTCTCTTCACAAGCATGTTCAGATGAAGTGGTGGCAGATACGCTATAAGAATAAGAAGGTATACTGATGCGTTTTAATTCCTATCGTTTTATCATTGGCTTTTTGCCTTTGGCTTTAATCGGATTCTATGTCTGTGGAAAGATCAAAACGAAAGACAATATACTTTCCAAGTTATGGCTTCTGGCATGTTCCATTGTCTTCTATTATTTCAATGGCATTAAGGTATTACTGATACTGTGGCTTTCCATATTCTTTAACTATATCTGTGGAAGAATCATGACAGGATCTTCTCATAAGAAGCCATGGCTGATCGCTGGACTTGTCTTTAACCTTGGCTTACTTGGTTATTTCAAGTATACGAATTTCTTCTTATCTTCCATTGCCTGGCTCATGCATGCCCCGTATGTCACCAAGCACATCATTCTGCCTTTAGGCATATCCTTCTATACATTTACCCAGATGGCTTATCTCATCGATGTATACAGGGGATATGATAAGAAATACTCGCTTTTATCCTATGGTTTGTTTGCGTCTTTCTTCCCACAGATCTCTTCAGGTCCGATCATGGATCATAAGAAAGTCATACCACAGTTCAATGATCCTGAATTTACAAGATTTCATCCGGATTCTTTTATAACCGGTGTCAGTCTTTTCTGCATTGGTTTGTTTAAGAAAGTAGTTATTGCAGATTATCTTGCCGGTTATGTCGATCCGGTCTTTCAGAATCTGACTCATACCGGATTTATCGGAGCCTGGAGTGCAGCCATCGGCTTCTCTTTGGAACTGTACTTTGACTTCTCCGGCTATTCGGATATGGCATATGGCATTGGCAGAATGTTCAATGTCGTATTACCAATCAACTTTGATGCGCCATACCAATCCAACTCTGTACGTGACTTCTGGCGCAGATGGCATATATCCTTAGGCGGCTGGATCAGAAACTACATCTACATACCCCTTGGCGGCAACCGTAAAGGGGAAGTCCGTAAATACATCAATCTGCTTATCTCCATGACTTTATGCGGCTTATGGCATGGGGCAGGAATGACATTTGTATTCTGGGGATTCTTACATGGAGTGTATCTCATCATCAATAACATCTGGATGAAGTATGGTCATAAGCTTCCAACAGTTCTGGCAAGAATCCTGACATTTGTATGCGTTGTAATCGGATGGGTATTCTTCAGAGCATCTACATTCCATGATGCAGGGCTGATGTTAAAGGCAATGATTACACCTATGGGATTACAGAGCATCCAGATAGAAAGCATTATTCCTTTACTTGCTGTATTACTTGTCATTGTGGCTTTTGTTCCGGCATCACAGCACCTTGTGGAAAACATGAATCACAAGCAGAAGTATGTATTAGGCGGTGTACTGCTTGGCTTGTTATTTGCCTTTGCATTCTTAAACTTAGGCAATGCGTCAACAGACTTTATCTATAACCGGTTCTGAGGTATCTCATGAAGAAATTAAGAAATTTTCTTTTAGCTTTGATCATAACAGTCGTGATAAGTGTAACCGTATTGTTTCCCTTATCTTTTAAAGCATCCCTTGGATCTCATGATGAAGAAGAACGCTATCTGCATGACTGGTATTCTTTAAAAGAAAAAGATGCTGAAGAAATCCCCGGAAACAAGCTTGTTATCTTCGGAGGTTCCAATGTCTTATTTGGTGTAGATACGCAAAGGATGCAGAAAGAACTGAACTATCCGGTCTTAAATGCAGGTGTACATGCGGCCATGCATGAATATAACTACTATTGGGTAGAACATCTTCTAAAGGATGGTGATACGGTCATCATGCCTTTGGAATATGTCTTCTATCAGACAAACGGTTATTACAAGGAATATCTTTCCTATATCAGAAGCTATGCCCCGGAGTATCTTGATACATTCTCTACTAAACAGAAACTGAAATTCATGTATAAGTGTTCGGCGACAGATCTTGTGAGTGATGATCTCCAGCAGGTTGTTTCATTTCCTGAAATCAACAGCGGCTACAGTGGAAAGTATCTCAATGCCAATGGTGATATGACCAACAATAAAAAGAAGGACCGTCTGTCTGACAAGGATCTGGAAGACATGATAGCTTCTACACCATTTGTACAGGCAGAGATTCCTTCCATAGAATCACAGAATGAAATAAAGGCATTTGTGTCTTATTGCAAGGACCATAACATCAGGCTTTATGCCGCATGGCCTTCTTTCCTGTATTCATCAAAGTCATTCAATGCCACAGATGAAAAGAAGATTCAGAACATTATAGACTTCTATAACTCCATGGATGTAAAGGTATTAGGCAGCTATAAAGATGAATTATATGATCTGGATGATTTCTATGACACTACCTATCATCTCAATGATGAAGGTAAGAAAAAGCGTACAGACCACTTGTTAGAACTTATCAAAGAAGAAAACCTGTTGTCATAAGACAACAGGCTTTTACTTAGGATAACTGTTCTATAGAAAGATCCAGTCTTCTTAATGTTTCTTCTTTACCAAGAATATGAGCAATTTCAATTGCACCACCTGGTGTAGACTGTTTACCGGAGATAGCTAATCTTAACGGGAAGAGGATAATGCCATTCTTGACACCTAGCTTCTTAGGCAGGGCAAGTAATGTTTCATGCAATGCTTCTTCACTCCAGTCTTCCTGGTTTTCTAATTCCTTACGGCATTCCTTTAATGCGTTTAAGGCAACTTCAGGATTTGTCTTCATCTTCTTGTTATAGTAGAGATCATTGGAATAAGCAGGGAAGGTATCAATGAAGTCCAGCATAGGCGGGATATCATTCAGTGTATCTGCACGCTGCTGTACAACTCTGGCGATACATTTCTTATCACAGTCTCTCTTGACTGCCTTATCAATATAAGGCTTTACAAGTGCATAGTAAGAGTCAAGATCCATCCCTCTTAACCACATGCCGTTGACCCACTTTAACTTCTCCGGATCAAAGATCGCACCAACCTTACCGATATGATGGACATCAAATGCCTGTACCAGTTCATCTAATGTATAGATTTCCTTGTCTTCACTTGGAGACCATCCTAATAAAGCAATGTAGTTTAAGATAGCTTCAGGCAGATATCCCTTGGCTACCAGATCCTGGAAGGAGGCATCACCATTACGCTTGGATAACTTATGATGTTCATCCTTCATGACAGGCGGGCAGTGAATATAACGCGGGATATCCCAGTCAAAGGCATTGTAGATCAGATTGTACTTCGGTGTAGAAGAGAGGTATTCCATACCTCTTACAACATCGGTAATACCCATCAGATGGTCATCAATAACATTAGCAAAGTTATAGGTAGGGAAACCATCTGATTTAATCAGAATCTGTTCATCTAATGTTTCATTATCTACAGTTACTTTCCCAAATACTTCATCTTCAAAAGTCGTTGTACCACTTTCCGGGATTGTCTGACGGATGACAAATGGTTCACCTGCGGCGACTCTTTTTTCTGCCTCTTCCTTACTTAACTTCTTGCATGGATCATCAAACTTGAAAGATTCACCCTTGGCTTCAACAGCTTCTCTTTCTTTGTTGATAGTCTCTTCATCACAAAAGCAGTAATGAGCGCCACCTCTGTCAATGAGTTCTTTGGCATACTTCATATACAGTCCGCTCTTAACTCTTTCAGACTGTACATATGGTCCGACTGGTCCGCCTACATCCGGACCTTCATCATGCTTTAAACCACATTCCTTTAATGTGTCATAGATAATATCGGTGGCACCTTCTACCAATCTTCCCTGATCAGTATCTTCAATTCTTAAAATAAACTTTCCCTCTGGATCCTTCTTAGCAACAAGGTAAGCATATAATGCTGTACGTAAGTTACCGATATGCATATATCCAGTAGGAGAAGGTGCAAATCTTGTTCTGATACTCATATAAAAATGCTCCTTTACCCTCGTAGAATTTTACTCTTAAATACCACTTAAAACAATGAATAACCTCTATTTCATACTGGTTATGCTAGAATCTTGGTAACAGGGAATTCATTATGGAACATAATCTTATAGCGATACATGCATTTGCATGCAAATACCTGAATCTCTATTCTGATTCAGAAACAACCATAGAAGAAGTTACATCTGACTTTGAAGAAGAATGCAGGGAATTAGGCTTTGTTCAAAGTAATACAGCCTATATACCATGCATGCTGGGAAATCATATCTATAAGAGATGGAATGATATTATGCACTCTTCTAAGGATCTGTTAAGCAATTCTAACAGAGAATGGTTTCAGGATGCATTTCAGCAATTGATTACGGTAACAGAGGGAGCATTAGTCTTAAAGAAACCATTACATAAATTTAAACTGACTTCTAATATATTTGCCTATGGTCCTATGCCATCTGATGGTATGGAAGTACAGCAGAAATTATCTGTATCAGATAATGGCAGTATATGGTTAACAAGGTATTACTTCAGCTGGAAAGATAATGATACCCATTGTAAATCAAAGGAAAAGATACCAGCTGATAAAAAGACTATACAGAGAATCCTTGAAGCAATAAGACAAGCCATGGAAGAGTATCAGTATGATCCTGTATTAGATGGAGGGTACTGGAACATATCTGTAACAAATACAGATAATAAGTCTGTCAGTCTGGAAGGATCATTATTCTCTGAATCTTTTCCGGGATTATCAGACTATATCCGTGAACAGTTACATAGATATGATTTATTCCTGTTTGATGGTAACCCGGATCGTATAGAAAAGATAGAAATAACCTACAACAGACATACTGAGATAGAACTTCCTCGTTCCAATAATTCACATGCCGTATGGAACTATCAGGAAGAAATGACAATAGGCAGATCAACAGAAACTATTGATTACTATCGTAAGATAGCAGATAAATGTGACATTCATACTAGGTATCATGTAGAAGAAGGGGTATCTTCCTTCCTTGATAACATAGGTACAGATGTATTCTCTGATATCAAAGGCAATCCAGCAGATGTATATACAGATCCATGTCATACATCTGGTTATAGGATTCTTGTCACGACAAGAAATACCGGCACAAGAGAGATTACCGGTACCTTTGACAAGAATGGATTGCCTGTAGATTATCCAGTATTTATAAAAGATCTCTATGACTTTCTTTCCTTCTATGGGATAGGAGAGATCTTTGATAAGAATCTTTATGGAAAGGTACGGAGAAGAATCCATGATCTTATCTTCTGTAATGTAGTCTTTGAAGAAGGAGGAAGAGAGTACTGTTATCTTTCTGATGAAGACTATGATCCGGGTGATCTGGTTATCGTTCCTGCTGGGGAAGATAATCATGATGCAGTAGTAAAGGTAGTATCCGTAGAGTATCATCCTGTTAATAAAGCACCATATCCTTTAGATAAGATCAAGCATATTAAGAGAAGGTATGATGAAGAAATGGATGAGA
>CAZHUX010000012.1:0-41705 GCA_964535445.1 uncultured Galactobacillus sp.
CTACAATCGTATCAGGTCCTTTGAGAACAACATAAACCTTATACTTCTTTGCAAACATGGACGCATATTCAATCTTATGATCTTTGACGACTTCAACCGGCTTATTCAGAATGGCCGCAAATTCACCGATATGAGGTGTCAGAATCACCGGTTCTTTCACAAAATTCAGAATATAGGTATTATGATCCAGTAATCGTAATCCTTCTGCGTCCAGTACGACTGGTACCGTACTGTTCTGTAATATCATATCCATGACATCCATCTTTCGGTCCATGTTTACACTGCCGCTGCCAAAAGCTATGGCTTTGGCATCATGAATCAGAGGTATCAGAGTATCCTTCATGTTTTCCCTGTGGAACGGGTGATAGACAGGGGTGATGTGATGAGATGCCACAATACCGTATACTTCATCCGGTAAGGCTACATTGATGTAGGAAGCACCTATTGTTTCAGCACCGGTGATATTCAATGACAAAGCCCCAGCCATGCCATAGGATCCCCCAACTAATAATGTCTTGCCGAAGGTTCCCTTATATGCATTGACTGGTTTATGCGGAAATGAGTTGAAAAAGATATCTTCATTCATTTCATGCCAATGTGATACAGATGTATTTTTCAAACCTAAATCCAATACCTTAACCTTGTTAAAAAGACGATGTTCTTTGGAAAGCATGTGAAAAGGTCTGTAACATCCTAAGGCAAGCGTAAGATCAGAATGCAGGGCATCATGATCATAACAGCCATTATCTGCCTCAGCACCACTGTTAATATCAATACTGATGACAGTTTTGTCAAGATCATTGATATAACGGAAAATATCTCTGATATCTTCCTTCAGTTTGCCATGAAATTCACTTCCATAGACGCAGTCTATAATCAGATCTGCGTTCTGTATCGTCTCTTTTCTGTCTTTTTTCCTAATCAGAAAAGACCGGATGTTTTCATAGGAAGTATTCTTTTCTTTTCCTTCCAGAAGATCAATCTTTACCTCAAAAGAAGAAAGATAACCGGCAAGCTGTATACCGATATGACCGGTATCGTTATTTCCGCATAAAATCAGAACAGAATGACAGTTATAGTATTTCTGAATAATCAGGGATGCTGTTTCTCTGCATATCTTTTCTGAAATTTCAGCAGAAGAAAGGGAAGAATCCCTGAGGATTTGTTTAAACATTTCTGAGTCCGCTATCATGGTGTCGTTTCTTTCATGAACTATCTTATCACGATGCTGTATAAAATCGTAAAAAAATCAGTAATTATGCGTTTTTATGCTATAATGAACTTGTAATTATCTGAAGGAGGTTATTACGATGCCAGCAAAGAAGACGGTAAAGACTGCCGCAAAGAAGACAACGGCGAAGAAGGCTGCCGCTCCTAAGAAGGAAGCAGTCAAGGAACCAGAAGTAAAGAAAGAAGAAACTGTCTCTGCTGTAAAGGAAGCACCAAAGGCAGCAGAAAAGAAGCCTGTTAAAAAGGCTGCCGCAAAGAAACCGGCTGCTAAGAAGACAGCCGCAAAGAAGCCAGCTGCCAAGAAAGCTGCGCCAAAGAAGAAGGCTGCTCCTAAGAAGGAAACAGTACAGAAGCCTGTTGTTAACAAGAAGACAGTCAAGGATTATGAGGATGTCATCAACTGGAAGAAGGGTGAAGCTCATGCAATGGATTGGCTCTATATCGAGATCAATGCAGGAGATCTTCTGACTGAAGTTGAGGCAGGCGTTGATAATCTGGCTACTGCATGCAATGCTATTCTGAACTGCATGCTGGAAGGTGATGGATTCATCGTTGATCCATCTGAGCCTGATAAGGTCAGCGATACACTGACAGTTCGCTATTACTGCGATAATCTGTCTGAAGACCGTAAGAAATATTTTGACAGATAAGTCTTTAAAAGAGGGCTTGTGACATTCATATGTCATAAGTCTTTTTTTTCTGCATTCTGTAAACGTGCTACAATTTTGTACAAGGAGTTTTACTAATATGTGTGGAATTGTAGGATACATAGGTAATGAGCAGGCTGCGCCTATTCTGATTCATGGATTAGAGAAGCTGGAATACAGAGGATATGACTCTGCCGGTCTGGCTGTAAGAAACGGAACTGACAAAGTTGAAATTGTCAAGGCAAAGGGAAGATTACAGGCCTTAAAAGAAAAGACAGATGATGGCAATGCCTTAAAAGGAACAGTCGGTATCGGACATACCAGATGGGCTACACATGGGGAACCAAGTGAAACCAATGCCCATCCGCATTGCAGTGATGACCGTAATGTGACAGGTGTACATAATGGCATCATAGAAAACTATCAGGAAATCAGACAGAAGCTGATTCGTCATGGCTATACGTTCTATTCTGAAACAGACACAGAAGCAGTTATCAAGTTAATTGACTATTATGATAAGAAATATCAGAAAGGATGTCTGTATGCCTTAACACATGCCATGACAAGAATCAGGGGTTCTTATGCACTGGCAGTGATGTTTGCCTCTGAGCCGGATCATATCTATGCGGCCAGAAAAGACAGTCCGTTAGTCATTGGTAAAACAGAAGATGCCTGCTTTCTGGCGTCAGATGTGACGCCATTACTGCCTTATACAAAGAATGTTTATTACATGGATAATCTGCAGGCTGCCTGCTTAAGCAGAGATGATGTAAAGTTCTTTGATCTGGATGAAGAACCGGTTGAAATAAAGCCTGTTGAAGTTACATGGGATGCGGATGCCGCAGAACGCGGTGGCTATGAGCATTTCATGATCAAGGAAATTCATGAACAGCCTAAGGCAGTCAAAGATACTCTCAATTCCTTTATCCAGGATGGAAAGATTGATTTAAGTGAAGCAGGCATAGACAAAGAAACGGCAGAATCCATTCACTGCATTCATATGGTTGCCTGCGGTTCTGCCTATCATGTCAGTGCAGCTGCCCAGTATGTTATTGAAGATCTTGCCAGAATTCCTGTAAGAATCGAATATGCGTCGGAATTCCGCTATCGTAATCCTATTCTTGATGATAATGATCTTGTGATCATTATTTCCCAATCGGGGGAAACCGCAGATTCCTTAGCTGCTTTAAGACTTGCCAAAGAGAAGGGGATCAGGACTTTGGCAATTGTGAATGTTGTAGGTTCCTCTATTGCAAGAGAAGCAGATCATGTATTCTATACATTAGCTGGTCCTGAGATTGCCGTAGCGACAACCAAGGCATACAGTGCTCAGCTTGTACAATGCTATGGCATTGCCATACAGCTTGCCTATTTCAGAGGAACAATCGATGAAGAAAAATATCATGAACTGATTACAGAGATGCTGACATTACCGGATAAGATTGCCCGTATATTAGAAGACAAGGACAGAATCCAGTGGTTTGCGGCCAAGTTTGCGAATGCAAAGGATATGTATTTCATTGGCAGAGGCATAGATTATGCCATTGCTTTAGAGGGTTCCTTAAAGATGAAGGAAGTATCCTATGTACATTCTGAAGCATATGCCGCAGGTGAAATCAAACATGGACCGATCTCATTAATAGAAGATGGAACATTGGTGATTGGCATCTGTACTTCTAAGAAGCTGTATGAAAAGACAAGATCCAATATGGTAGAAGTAAAGTCCAGAGGTGCCTATCTGATGGGATTAACTTCCTATGGCAACTATGATATTGAAGATACGGCAGATTTCACTGTCTATATTCCAAAGACAGATGATCATTTCACAACTTCCTTAGCGATTGTACCATTACAGTTATTGAGCTATTACCTCAGTGTTGCCAAGGGTGTCAATGTCGATAAACCAAGAAATCTTGCCAAGTCTGTAACAGTTGAATAATCATGAAACAGGTAAGTGTATGCTTATCTGTTTTTTAATACATAGAGAGATGTCAGTACTACAGAGGAAACTATGGCAATAATGCATTCGGTTAAGGCAGTAATACCACCATCCGTTAAAGCAATAAGAAAGGCTGCCGCAGTTCCTGCAAGATACAGCATATTCAAATATTTATAAACGAAACATAAACGAAGAATCATCATGCTGAAGAGGACAAATGATACATAAGCCATTGCGACATGTAAGAAAGATACAAAAGGATTTTCATTTATATAGGGAATAAACAGGGCACATAGAATAAGCAGATCCAGTATGCACAATTCTTTGTTAAAACTTCCGTAAATCCCATACAGTACATAATTCATCCATAAAAATAACAGGAGGCATATGATGTATGCATATATCTGATATTCTTTATCATTCAGCATCCCTGTAACATTCATATCCTGCCGGGTTGAAAAGATACCGGTCAGGATAAACAGAATGGGTATCACGATATATCCGGTTATTTCTGTGCATCGTTTCATAGTTTGCTTTGCTTTAGAAGACATACTAGAATTGTAACAGAACAGGAAGAAATAAATGAAAACAGGTTATCAGGGAAATCATGGCACATTCAGTGAAATAGCCGCATTACAGTATTTTAAAGACAAGCCGGCAGAGATGCAGGGATACCATAACTTTAAGGAAATCATGTCTGATACGGAAAAAGGCATACTGGATTATGGAGTTCTGCCGGTAGAAAATACAACCACAGGTATTATTGCAAGAAGCTATGATTTATTTAAATATTATGATGTTCATGCAGTAGGAGAAATCAATGTTCCTATTCGTGAGGATCTGTTGGTAAATCATGGCACAAAGTTAGAAGATATCCGGGAAGTATACTCTCATCCGGAGGCTTTATCACAATGTCAGGAATTCTTTGACAACCATCCATGGATGAAACCGGTAGCTGGTCAGGATACTGCCAAGAGTGCGGAATATGTAAAAGAAAGCGGCAGTAACAGTATAGCCGCATTAGGAAGCTGGAGAGCAGGAGAATATTATCATCTGGAACCTCTGCTAAAAAATGTACAGGATTCTGAAACCAATATGACCAGATTCCTGGTTGTCTCGCATCAGAATTATGTATCGGATGATGCCGATAAGATATCCATGATGCTTGTTTTAAAGCATCATCCCGGCTCTCTATACAATATCCTTGGTATCTTATCCAAGAATGGAATCAATATTGTAAGACTGGAGTCCAGACCTATTCCCGGTAAAGTATTCCAGTATATGTTCTATATTGATTTTGAAGGCAATACAAAGTCACGAGAGATGCAGGCGGTATTAAAAGAACTGTCCATGCGTTGTGAAGAGAGCAGGGTATTCGGATGTTATAAGTCAGCTTCTCTTTGAAAATATTTTCAGAAAGAATATGATTGCGTATTTACTTTCATTCATGTATGATTACTGCAGTTATGAAAAGAATAAATCGTTATTACTTTTACTTTTACTTTAGATAATCCGGGTGATGAAAATTGCCCGTTTCATTATGAATAAGGCATTATCTTCTGGAAAGTATAGAAACCATATGGATAATGCCATATGGTTTTTTGATGAAGGAGAGACATATATGAAGTTAGAAATGCATACAAAATCAGGCAGTTATCCGATCATACAGGAACATGGCATACTGTACCATGCGCATGATTACATTGGTAAAGACGGACACATCTTTATGGTTTCGGATGATGGCGTTCCGGAGAAATGGAGAAATGCGCTGAAAAGTCAGTATCCGGATGCGTCCATGTATGTTTTCAAGAATGGAGAAGCATCCAAGAACTTCAACACACTTCAGGATATCTTAAGAGCTATGCAGGAAGCACATGTATCCAGAAAAGATACAGTGATTGCCTTAGGCGGCGGTGTTGTCGGAGATATGGCAGGCTTTGCGTCCGCAATCTACATGCGCGGCATTCCCTACATTAATATTCCTACCACATCTTTATCACAGATTGACTCTTCCATTGGTGGAAAGACAGCAATTGACTTCAATGGTGTCAAAAACAGTGTTGGTGCCTTCTGGCAGCCTGAGATGGTTCTGATTGATCCGGATGTCTTAACAACCTTAACTAAGAGACATTATCATAACGGTCTTGCCGAAGCAGTGAAAGCAGGCATGATCCGTGATCCTGAGCTTCTTCATATATTTGAAAAAGATGACTATATGGATCATATGGATGAAATCATAGAAAGATGTCTTAAAGTAAAGAAAGACATTGTCGAACATGATGAAAAGGAAAGCGGAGAAAGAAAACTTCTGAACTTCGGTCATACATTCGGTCATGCCTATGAATCGTATTACGGCATGAATGGATACTATCATGGCGAATGTGTTGCTATGGGTATGATGACGGTATTAAACAATCAGGATCTGAAGAAACGTCTGGAAAAGATTCTGAAGAGACTGGAACTTCCGGTTTCCTGTGATCCGGATCCCAAAAAGATCTTTGCCCTGATTCAGCAGGATAAGAAAACAGATCATGATCATGTGACAATTGTTCAGGTAGATGAACCCGGCAAAGGCTATCTGGAAGACTGGTCAATGGATCAGATCAGGGAAAGGCTTGGCATATGAGAAATACATTTGGAAATCATATTACAGTGACATTATTCGGAGAATCCCATGGCAAGGCAATCGGTGCGGTCATTGATGGTCTTCCTTCTGGTGTCCATATCGATTATGAATTAATGGCAGATATGATGGACAAGCGGAAGGCATTCGGTACTATCTCCACCGGCAGAAGAGAAGATGATATTCCGGAATTTGTCTCTGGTATCAAAAACGGATATACCGAAGGAACCCCGGTTGCTTTCTTTATCAGAAATAAAGAACAGCACAGTCATGATTATGATGCCTTAAAAGATATTGCCAGACCTTCTCATGCGGATTATACAGGTCATATCCATTACCGGGGATATGAAGATGCATCAGGCGGCGGACATTTCTCAGGAAGGCTTACGGCTCCTTTAGTTGCCGCAGGTGCCATATGCATGCATATGCTTGAAACAAAAGGCATCCATATCGGAACACATATTGCCCGATTAAAGGATATTGAAGACAGACCGTTTGACGAACAGAATCTGAATGCTGATATTGAAAAGGTCAATCATAAGCGCTTTGCGGTACTGGATGATAAAAAGGGAGAGGCAATGATTGCTTTGATCCAGTCCGCAAGAAGTCAGCAGGATTCCGTAGGCGGTATTCTGGATACGGCTGTTACAGGCCTGGAACCAGGCATAGGTGAACCGGAATTTGATTCTCTGGAATCTGTCCTGTCTCATGCCATGTTCTCTATTCCGGCTGTAAAAGGAATTGCATTCGGACTTGGCTTTGGCTTTGCGGATCTCTTTGGGTCTGAAGCGAATGATCCATTCCGTATAGATGATCAAAATCACATTGTGACAGAAACAAATCATAACGGCGGCATCAATGGCGGTATTTCCAACGGTATGCCAATCCGCTTTCATACTGTCATCAAACCAACTCCCTCTATCTCTCAAAAACAGAAAACAGTCAATTATGTAAAGAAGGAAGAAACGGATATCGAGATTGCCGGAAGACATGATCCGGCTATCATCCATCGGGCAAGGGTAGTTGTCGATAGTATGAGTGCAATTGTATTAACAGACTTTCTGATGGAAAGACATGGACAGCTTTACTTTGGAGGAGAATGATGAAACTTGGCTTAATTGGTAAACCTCTTGGTCACAGCTGGTCACCGGAAATTCATGCCTTTATTACAAAGCAGGACTATCAGCTCTATGAATTAGAAGAAGATGAAATGCATCAGTTTCTGCATCAGAAAGATTTTGACGGATTAAATGTAACAATTCCCTATAAGCAGAAAGTAATGGCAGATCTCGATGAGATTGATCCTTTGGCAAAAGAGATCGGTGCGGTTAACTGTATTGTCAATGAGAATGGAAGACTGAAAGGATATAACACGGACATTGATGGTTTCATGGGTATGCTCAGACATAACAACATCGATGTGAAAGGAAAGAAAGCTGCTGTACTTGGCAGCGGGGGAGCTTCAAAAGCAGCTGTATGTGCCTTAAAGCATATGCAGGCAGAGCCTTACGTGATATCCCGTTCGAGACATGATAATACTCTTACATATGATGAACTTTATGATCATGAATCTGAATTTCAGATCATTGTCAATGCGACACCAGTAGGGATGAAGCCGGATTATGATGATGTTCCGGTGGATATAAGAAGATTCACGCATTTACAGGCTGTGGCGGATATTGTCGCTAATCCCCTGAGGACCCGTCTTCAGTTTGACGCAAAGATGCTAGGCATTCCATATTGCGGGGGATTTGAGATGTTAGTAGGGCAGGCCTTTGCGGCAGATGAACTGTTTACACATCAGAAGCTGGATGAACAGCTTATACCAGAATGCATGAAGGCAGTATTAAGAAAACGCAGGAATATTGTTCTTATCGGTATGCCGACATCCGGCAAGTCTACAATAGCTGCTGTTTTAGGGAAACGAACTGGCGCTGTTGTGGTGGAAATGGATGAAGAGATAGAAAAAGAGATAGGCATGTCTATTTCTGAATGCTTTAAGACAAAAGGAGAATCCTATTTCCGCAATATAGAAAAAGAAGTTGCGAAAAAACACCGGGAAGCTAATGGTGAGATTCTCTCTTGTGGAGGCGGGGTGATCAAGAATCCTGACACAATGCGGTATTTATCTGAAAATGGTCTTGTGATATGGATTGAAAGAAACCTGAATCAGTTATTTCCAACGGATTCAAGACCACTTGCCGGAAGTGAACAGGCACTGCAGAATCTGTATCAGGAAAGATTGCCTTTATATCAGAAATACAGTGATCTACATATCGATAACAATGGAAATATAGAAGATACAATCAGTGAGATTTTAAGTAAAACAGGATGGGAGGCTTAATATGATTGTTACACTAAAGAAAGATGCTTCAGAAGAAGAGATTATACGACTTCATGATTCTTTTGAAAAAAGAGGATTAAAAGTCAATGTCATTGAAGGCGATGACTTCAATGTATGGGGACTTGTAGGTGACACGGCACATATTGATGAAAGAGACATACTGGCTAACCGGTGTGTAGAGAATGTGCAGAGAGTATCCGCACCATATAAGTTAGCGAACCGCATGTTTCATCCGGATGACACGGTTGTAGATGTATCAGGTGTCAAGATCGGTGGTCATGAACCGGTTGTAGTCATGGGCGGACCATGCTCGGTAGAAGGAGAAGAACAGATCTGCCGTATTGGTCAGGAAGTCAAGGAAGCCGGTGCCAAGATTATCAGAGGTGGTGCGTATAAGCCTCGTACATCTCCATATTCTTTCCAGGGACTTGGTTATGAAGGAATCCTGGATATGGTCAAGGCAAGAGAAAAGACCGGTCTTCCGATTGTCTCAGAACTGATGAGTGCTGATAAGATTGATGAATTTGTTGAAAATGTAGATCTGATTCAGATCGGTGCCAGAAACATGCAGAACTATGATCTGTTAAAGGCAGTAGGACATATTCAGAAACCAATTCTTCTGAAAAGAGGTATGTCTGCGACAATAGAAGAGTGGATCATGTCAGCGGAATATATCATGGCTTCCGGTAATCCGAATGTCATTCTGTGTGAGCGTGGTATCCGTACATTTGAAAAATATACACGTAATACCATGGATCTTGCAGTAGTTCCGATTATCAAGCAGCGTACGCATTTACCGATTGTCATCGATCCTTCCCATGCAACAGGAGACTGGAGTCTGGTTGAATCTGTTTCATTAGCTGCCGTAGCTGCGGGGGCAGATGGTCTGATTATTGAAGTACATGATCATCCGGCTGAAGCATGGTCTGATGGAGCGCAGTCTTTGAAGCCTCAGAAGTTTGCGGAATTAATTACAAAGTGTCGTAAGGTTGCCGAAGCAGTAGGCAGAGAAGTCGCATGAAAGTAACGATTCATCACTCTCTTCTTCATGATGATGCCACGGTTACCATACCGCCATCCAAATCCCTACTGCACAGAGCCCTGATTACCGCTGCCTTAGCAGAAGGAAAGTCCTGTATACAGAATGTTTCCTTTAATCAGGATATTGAGGCAACAATACGAAGTCTGGAAGCCTTAGGCACTCACATAGAGAAACAAAACAATGATCTTTATGTAGAAGGCACCGGCGGACATCTTCACTACAATCAAAAGGTAATAGATTGTGGGGAATCGGGAAGTACATTACGGTTTCTGATTCCTGTTGCTGCATTATTAAGTGAACCTGTTACCTTTACAGGACATGGGCGTTTAATGCAGAGACCGCAGGATGTCTATGCAGAACTGTTTAAAGAAAAAGGTTTATTGTTTCAACAGAATACAGACAGTATTACGGTTCAGGGACCATTGCCTGCTGGTGAATATACGGTAAGAGGAGATGTCTCTTCACAGTTTATTACCGGTTTACTGTTAGCTCTTCCTTTATGTGATGGTGACAGTCATATTCGTATTCTTCCTCCTTTTGAATCTTCTTCTTATGTAGGATTATCTTTAGAAGCAGTACATCATGCCGGGGTACAGGCAGAATTGCATGATCTGGATTTACTGGTTCAGGGGAATCAGACTTACCATGCTTTTTCTGACCGCATTGCAGGAGATGATTCACAACTTGCTTTCTTTACCGAACTTGCCGGTATGATGCATAAGACGATTACAGTCAGGAATATTTCTCATCATTCTCTCCAGGGCGATCATGTCATTCTTTCACTGTTTGAAAAAAGCGGAGGGATCGTTAAGGAAACAGAAGACGGGTATGCTTTAACAGGCGGAGACATGCATGGCATTCATGCGGATCTTTCCGACTGTCCGGATCTGGGGCCTGCTTTATTTGCGTCGGCGACACAATACAAAGGTATGAGCGTCTTTACGGGTTGTGAAAGGTTACGCATCAAGGAAAGTGACCGCATTGCCTGCATGGAAGAAGAACTGCACAAGCTTGGCTGTTCGATTATTTCTGATGGCGGAACCGTAACTGTTATTGGCAAAAAGGGTATTCATGACCATGTTATATTACAGGGACATAATGATCATCGTATTGTCATGGCATTAAGTATTCTTGCGTTAATGGGAAATGATATTACTATTGAAGGGGCAGAAGCTGTTAATAAGTCCTATCCTGACTTCTTCAGGGATATTGAAAGAATGGGTGTGAACATTTCCTATGATTAATTCTGATACAAAATTTGCAGTAATAGGCTTAGGTGTATTAGGTGGTTCGTATGTACAGGCTTTAAGTGCGAAAGGCTACGCCTGTACAGGTATTGACATCAATGCGGAAACTATTGACTATGCCATGGAAAAAGGATGGATAGTAAAGGGTGGCACAGATCCTTCGCTTGTGAATGATGCGGATATTGTTGTCTGTGCCTTGTATCCGCATGTATTTGTACAATGGATCAAAGAGAATCAGAAGTATATAAAACCACATGCTTTATTAACCGATGTAACAGGTGTCAAAAGGGCTGTGATTCATGATATCAATGAGGAACTGCGTGATGATGTGGAATTCATTTCCTGTCATCCTATGGCAGGAAGAGAGTCAAGAGGTATCCGCTATGCGGATGCATCCCGTTTCAAAGATGCAAACTTTATCATTGTACCAACTGAACAAAACAGTGATGAAGCTGTCAATACAATGCATCAGATGGCAGAGATACTTGGGTTTACGCATATTTCTGTTTTGAGTGCAGAAGAACATGACAGAATGATCGGGTTTGTATCACAGTTAACGCATGTCATAGCGGTATCCTTAATGAATGTATCCGATAATACACATCTTGCCAGCTATACCGGTGATTCATTCAGAGATCTTACAAGAATTGCCAAGATCAATGAAGATATGTGGCCGGAGTTATTTATTCTGAATAAAGATAATCTGATCAGGGAAATCAATGATTTCATGCATGAACTGGAAACTTTCCGGAATATGCTTGCGGATAATGATGTCGAAGGCATGAGAGAGAAAATGATTATTTCTACAGAGAGAAGAAAGAAATTTGATAAGAAATCATGAAGAAGATAATGGTAATAAATGGTCCTAACCTGAATATGGTAGGCATAAGAGAACCGGGCATTTATGGTAAAGAGACATATCAGGATCTGATTGATCTGATCACTTCTGAAGCAGAAAAGCGTAATGTTCAGGTGGATTGCCGTCAATCCAATCATGAAGGAGATCTGGTTGACTGGATTCAGGAAGCGTATTTTAAAAAATATACAGGTATTGTCATAAATCCCGGGGCATATACGCATACAAGCATTGCCCTGGCAGATGCGGTAAAGGCAATCGCACCTGTACCGGTTGTTGAAGTACATATCTCTGATATCAATGCCAGAGAATCCTTCCGTCATGTATCTTATGAAGCACCATATTGTCTTGGTCAGATTAAGGGTAAAGGCTTTGCCGGATACATTGAAGCGATGGATATGATCCTTGCACAGGATAAAGCTTAAAACTGTGACATCTCTGTTCTTGTGCTATAATGCATCAATATGAAAAAGAAAGAAATTATTATTATCAGCATTATCGCGGTTATTGCTGTAATATTCATAGGTCTTGGCATATGGCAGAGATCATCCAAAAGTACTGCCGCAGCTTCTTCTACTGCGGAAACAGTCTCTGATACACCGCCAAAGGAAAAAGCAAAGGGACAGTGGGTTGGTGTCGTACACCGTAACCACGTTGCCTTATGGTTTGATTCCGGTATCAACGATACCTATACCGTAACAGGTGATTATGGCGTCATGCATATTGAAGTAAAAGATGGAAAATGGCATGTTTCTCAAGTGGAATGTCCGAATCAGACATGCAAGAATATGGGATGGGATGATGGTACAAACTTCATGCCTATTACCTGCATACCGAATAACATTATGATTGGTACAACCCAGTGGGTTGAAAGCTATTTTGATCAGATGGAGAATCAATGAATCATCAGAGTACAAAGCATCTGACATATCTGGCATTGCTGAGTGCCATGGCTATTACATTAAATCTGGTGGAAACTGCTTTTATTCCACCTTTTTTCGGTGTCTTCAGAATCGGTCTTGCCAATATCATAGCCCTGGTAACATTACGCCTTATGGGTGTCAGGGAAATGATTATTGTCAATGTCATGAGAGTGGTTATCGGCAATCTTTTATCAGGAAGAATATTCGGCAGTTCCTTCTGGATCAGTGCCGGCGGTGTATTGTTATCTACCATAGTACTGATTATCCTGGATAAGCTGCATGCGTCCTTAATGTTTACCTCTGTAATCAGTGCCATTGCCCATTCTACCGGTCAGGTGTTAGTCGTTATGTTCTTTTACAGTCAGCCATGGATTATGACGATTCTTCCTTATTTCCTGCTGTTATCGATCCCAACAGGATTATTGACAGGCTTTGTCGCAAAAATAACATCTGACCGTATAAAACCTTTACGTAATGAGAAATGAATTCAGTCTGTCTTACGGCAGACTGTTCTTTTATATAACAAAAAACACTCAGATAACTGAGTGTTCGGGTTTGTCTTATATGGCAGGGGTAGAGAGAATCGAACTCCCATCAGCGGTTTTGGAGACCGATGTACTACCATTGTACGATACCCCTAAAAAAAAAAGTGACGAGTACGGGATTCGGACCCGTGAATGCCGCCGTGAAAGGGCGGTGTGTTAAGCCACTTCACCAACTCGCCATGTCGTGCTAGAGAATAATAACACAGGGGTTATTTAAAAGCAACAATCTTTTGAAAATATTCTGATATAATGTTTCAGAGTTCGTATTTCGTGAAAGGAAATTAAAATGTTAAAACAACCAGTCAGAACGAATCTTTCTGATTTTATCAAAACATCCATGGGCTCACAATTTGTGATTCCTGTATATCAGCGTCACTATACATGGTCGCCTGATAAGGAAACAGCCAGATTCATGGATGATATAGAAGAGCTGCTTAAGGGCAGGAGTGAACATCATTTTCTCGGTATCATCATTTATATGGAGACAGAGATCGCAGCCATGTTCAGACAGCTTCAGATAGTGGATGGACAGCAGAGACTTACCACAACATTTATTTTCCTGCTTGCCTTGAAAAAACTGAGTGAAGAAAAGAAAGATCAGAATACAGCCGGTATGATTTCAGATTACTATCTGTATAACCGCCATTCTGCCAAGGAAGCATCTCTGCGTTTAAAGCCTGCCGTAGATAAAGATGATGTGTTTGAAAGACTTGTATATGGCAGTGAAAAGGATCTGAACCGTAAAGAAAAAGAATCAGCAGTCTATAAGAACTATGTTTATATTTACCAGAGACTGGTAAACATGATGAAGAATCATTCATCCCTGGAAGTTCTGGATACACTTTCCCGTATTGATATTCTTGCCTTCCCGTTATCAGAAACAGATAATGTCCAGCAGATATTTGAATCCATCAATTCTACCGGTGCTCCTTTAACCTCCGCTGATTTAATCCGTAACTATGTATTGATGAATCATCCGGATGCCGAGCAGGAACGTCTGTATCATATGTATTGGGAACCTCTGGAAGATGCATATCCGCAATCCAGAAGATTAGAAGATTTCTTCCGGTATTACCTTGCGGCTAAGACATATGATCTTTTAAACAGAAGAGATATTTATGAAGGATTCAAGAAATACTGGCATCACAGTAATGACAGTGATGAAGATAAATTAAGAGAGATTGTCCGCTATAACCGGTATTATCATGATATTTATGAAGGAGAGGCAGAAAATGCAGAGATAGAAAATGCATTAAAGGACTTCCGTCTTTCTTCCTCTTATGTACCCGCACCATTCTTAATAGAAATGATGCATCTGTATGATAATCAGAAAATCAGTGCATCAGAAATGGCATCTGTAGTAAGAATCATAGATTCCTATCTCATGCGCAGAGCATTAATGGGAAATGATTCCGGTTCTTTAAGCCGTTACTTTCCTTCTTTGTTAAGAACGGTATTGTTAAGCAGAAAGAAGAATCCGAAACAGGATATCGTATCCTTAACCCAGTATTATCTGATTACATGCAACAGAGGCAGATCTCTTGCGATGCCTACGGATGAACAGTTATCCATGCAGTTAAGAGAATGCAATGCCTATGCACTTCCATCCATCAGGGTTGTATTAGAACGTATTGAACACTACCATGCGAATGCAAAGGTAGATACTTCAGATCTCAACATTGAACATATCATGCCTCAGCATCCAAACACATGGTGGCGTAAAAACTCAGGCTGCAGTGATGAAGATGACTATACGGTTACAGCAAATCTTATCGGAAACCTGACATTATGTGCACAATATGACAATACAAAGATGGGGAATGAAGACTTTGCCTATAAAAAGAAGATTCTTTCAAAGACTCTTCATATCAGAATGAATACAGAGATTTTGAAACAGAAAACATGGACAAAGAAAAGTATTCTGAAAAGATGTGATTCATTATGTACAAAGATCATTCATATTTATCCTTACAATGGCATTGGGAAAGCTTCAAAGAAGAAGACGACACCACCTGTTAACAATGAAGAGATTTATACATTGAATACACCTACCGTTACAGCCAGGGCAATCCTGCATACAAAGGATGATGTGGAAGTCATGGCAGGCTCCTTCATGAAACCTTATGGAAACAGGGAAATGAAGAAGATGTCAGATCTCTTTCATAAGTTTGACAGCCACGGTGCTTTCCATGAAATCGATCAGAACCGGGTTCAGCTCAATCAGAGTATTCAGTTTCATGACCTGAATGAAGCCGGACAGTTCCTTATGCACAGAGGTGGAGATACCACATCTTTCTGGAAGAAAGAAATACCGGATGACTATTGGAAGAATACAGAGAAACAGAAAAAAACTGCATCTTCCAGAAAGAAGACACAGAAGTCAAAGTCTTCCTCAAAACAGCAGATTCCGGGCTTTGTACAGTTTGCCGGCATGCATATTTCTCAACCATCAAAGCAGCAGTATACGAAGAAGAAAAAGCACTAATCACGTAAAGCATACCATTGTATATATCTGGAAAATGCGGAAGGAAGAGCCTTGGAAGACAGGCTCTTTTTATCTGCCAGGATATAGGATTCATCCAATGGCTGACTGATTTCACCAACGGTAATCTCATAAGCTTTCATCTGCCATTCCAGATGTGTAAACTTGTGAACAGAATCAGGCAGAGACCTGATTTTCATTGGGGTGAATCCCATGTTTTCAATCTCATGTATTGTTTCTTCCCTGGTAAGCCATGTGTCTGTACCGGGAAACTCATACATACGTGCCAATAAGCCGTGATCAGGACGTTTATGGAGAAGAAAGGTATTTCCGTCTCTGATGACAAATATGGTTCTCTGAATGACCTTTCTCTTTTTTAAGGCACTGCGGTATGGGTACTGTTCTATCGTCTGATTTTTATAAGCATGGCATGTCTCTGCCCATGGACATATATTACATTGTGGCAATGCATTAGGAAGACATACTGTTTCACCAAGTTCCATCAATCCCTGATTAAAAGACGAAACAAACGATTTGTCATGTTCCCTGGAAAAGAGATTCATGATGATCGATTCTATCTGTTTCTTTACTGAAGGATCTCTGACATCATCACCAATCTCAAAGTATCTTGCCAGGACTCTCATGACATTGCCATCTACAGCAGGAACAGGTATGCCAAAGCATATGGACGCAATAGCACCGGCTGTATAAGAGCCAATGCCGGGGAGTTTTAACAAAGCATGGTAATCTGCAGGAAGCTGACTGTTATATTTCTCTACAAGAACCCGGGCACATTTCTGCATATTGCGGATTCTTGAATAATAGCCCAGGCCTTCCCATAGATACAGGAGTCTGTCTGTATCTGTCTTTGCCAGAGTTTCAATATCCGGTATTTCTTTCTTGAACTTCAGGTATTTAGGACGTACTGCTTCAATACGGGTCTGCTGGAGCATGATTTCACTTAACCAGACATCATAGGGATTGCCTGTATCACGCCATGGGAGATCTCTTTTATGAGTGTCATACCACTTTGCAAGCTTACGAGCTTCATCAGAACTTATTTCATATGTCATTCGATTATTTTATCAAAAGATTGATTCCCGGTTGAGGTTATTTGTGTTTTTGGTAAAATAGTATCTGTACCGCGATTGTAATTCAATGGCAGAATGCGACCTTCCCAAGGTTGATATGCGGGTTCGATTCCCGTCGATCGCTCTTTTTTTATTTTGAAAACTGCCAGTCTTTTTGATTGTCAGTCAGAATTATATAGTATCATTACTAAAGTAACAGAAGTACATGAGAAGCCCATCTGGTTTTTGTTGTGAGGTAACAGAACCAATAGTATTTATGATGGCAGAAACAGTTTTCATATTTATTCAGGAGACAGATACTAAGGCCGGTATTTTTTCTGCCAGATACAGAAAATCAAAGAAAGACATCATAATAGAATATGAAATTTAAGGAAATTACTGATGAAGAAAGGCATTTCTATTTAACAGAGATGCCAAAGGTGATCAATAAAACCTTTTTGATCTCTGAAGGCAAGATAAACACATATAAGGTTAAACTGCAGAGATTGACATATATCTGCTGGTATACCGATGATGAAATACAAAGTATGGCAGATGTATGTATAGACATTCTGGAACTTCTTAAAAAACACAATAATGAAGGAATAACAAGAGATAAATTACGTGCGATTGAAGAAGAGTGCAGCGATGGTGACAGTATTGTTTCCAGACTGAAATACAATAATAAAGTATGCACCAGAGATATCGAGAACGAGATAGCCAGGCTGTGTAAAATCACGAGAGTTGGCGGAATATATGCGATGCTTCTCTCAATCCCGGTATTGAAAGATCATATTGTGGCAGTGTTTGAAGTATCGGCTGATAAATGGAATGATGAAGAAATGTACACAGGTGCACTTTATTTTCTGATCAGAAGTGCAATGCATATGCATTGTGAAGAAATCTCTGAAGCTGATAATGAGAAAATGGATGCTTCAGTTAAAGAACCAGGCCGGGAAAATAATATTCATACAATTTAAAACAGATATTTATATATCTTTAACAGCCTCACCACGTACGGCATTGAACAATATTCTTAATGAATTCTTGTTTTCTTCCAAGCATGCACAGTAATACACTGCATGCATACATTCATCTTCAATCGGTATGGCAATACGCCGGTCAGAGATATATCCGTCTTTCAGCATGGCATCCGAGTTAAACATCGGTGTACTGGAAGATTCTGCCAGCTCATCCAGAGCGTCTATGGAATCCTGTATTAACAAAGAATCAGGAAGTACTTTTTTACATAATGGAAGCCAGAAACCGATATGTCTGTTTACAAGAATACTGTATTCTGATAAATCAGATAATGTTACAGACTTCTTCTTTGCCAGAGGATGATCCTTTGTGACAAAGATACATATATTCTCATGGATATATCTCTGACAGAATAATCCGGGTATATCAGGATTTTCATGCAGAATGGCAAGGGTCATATCTCTTGATTTCAAATGATCTATCAATGTCTTATCATTGTCTGCTGTTTCTGTAACAATTGCTTTATCAGGAAACTGAAGCTGCAGAGAAGGCATAAGTCTTGCGACAGGCATGGGAGCACAGGAACCGATTGTTACGGTATGCATGCTTTGCTGCCAATGATCCAGGGCATGATCCATCTCTTTCTCTTCAGAAAGGATTCTTTCCGCATATTGGGCTGCTATTCTTCCACCTTCATTTAAGGTTATTCTTCTTCCTTCACGGTTGAATAAAGAATAACCTGTTTCTTCTTCCAGCTTCTTCATGGATCTGGTTAAGGCGGGTTGTGTGATGTGCAGTTCTTCTGCGGCTTTGGAAAGTGTACCGTTTCTTGCAAAAGCATCCAGTTGTTCCAGAAGATAAAGTTCAATCATATAATCACCATAATTATTATAAATAAAAGACGGGAACTGTTCCCGTCATAATCATTAATATGTACTGTAGCTCCAGCTCCAGCCGGTCGCATCTGTATAAATAGATACAGAATATGTACCGGAACTTAAATCAGTTCTTACATCAGACTTATCAAACGGACCTGTTTCATTGAAGAGAACTGTCTGGTTGCCATCAGCATCTTCTGCGATGACTTTTAACTGTCCCTGATCTGCCTTCGCGGTAATAGAAATACCTGAATTCAGATTGATATTGTCATACGTCTGATACAGAGGCAGGTCGGTATCCGTATCTGTACTCTTATTATCCGTATTGTCTGTATCATCATCTGTTTCAGCACCTGGCGTAGAGTCATGATAGAAGTCTTCATCAGGTGTTTCTGTTGGTACAGGCGTTGGCGTAGGTTTCATCGTTTCACTGACTTCTGCTTCTTTGGTATCACTGTTATCTGACTTTGCATGGAAACTTAATGCCAGTATAACTATTAACAGAATCACTGCCACAATTACCAGAATGATGATCACCAGATGCATGACATTCAGTTTCCTGTGTGGCTCAGGATTGTTTTGTTCAGGTTCAAATGTAGGAATCTGTTCTGTTTTTTCTTCGTTGTTCATAGCAGTTTCATTATACTTTAGATGAAAAACTTGTAAATACATGGAATCTTAACATTTTGTGAACAAACAACAGTACAATGAAAACAGAGGAAAGAACATGAAATTTGTATTTGCGTCTGATTCTTTTAAAGGAAGTCTTTCTAACAGAGAAATCAATGACCTGCTTGTCTCTTCTTTAAAAAAGCAGATTCCTGAAGCCAGGTATGAATGTCTGCTGATGGCAGATGGCGGGGAAGGAACAATGGATGCAGTAGTTTCCTGCTGCGGTGGCAGGAAAGTCTCCTTAACTGTCCATGATCCTTTACTCAGACCCATTTCTTCAGAATATGGCATTCTGAATGATGGCAGTGCCATCATTGAAACGGCTTCTGCCTCTGGATTAACACTGTTAAAAGATAATGAACGTAATCCTCTTATAACCAGTACATATGGGACAGGTGAGCAGATCCGTGATGCCATATTAAAAGGCTGCCGTAAGATCTATATCACATTAGGAGGCTCCGCCACAAATGATGGCGGAACCGGTGCTTTGTCTGCCTTAGGTTTCCGCTTTCTGAATGCCTCAGGAAAAGTGTTACAGGGAACCGGTGGAAACCTGAAAGATATTCAGACAATTGATTTTGATGAGCTGATGCCGGAAGTAAAAGAAACAGAATTTATTCTGTTAAGTGATGTGAAGAATCCGTTATGTGGCAAAAATGGCGCAGTCTTTACCTTTGCACGTCAAAAGGGTGCGGATGAAGAGATGATGAAAGATCTGGAACAAGCCATGCAGCATTACCGCAGCCTAATGATCCGATACTTCGATATTGACGCAGATAAGATAGAAGGTGCTGGTGCTGCCGGTGGATGTGGAGCTGGTTTTGCAGTGTTCCTGCATGCAAAGATGCAGAGCGGGATAGAAACGGTTCTGGATCTGGAACACTTTGATGAAGTAATTAAAGATGCTGATTATGTCATTACCGGGGAAGGGTGTACAGACTGGCAGTCCGCATATGGTAAAGTCCTGCAGGGAACAGGAGAACATTGTAAGAAATACCATGTCCCATGCATTGCCATATCCGGATCTTTAGGTAAAGGATATGAAGTAATAAAGAAACATGGTATCACGGAGCTCTATGAGACATCTTTAAAAGACAGGCCTTTATCATGGAATATGGCACATGCCGGAGAATTATATGCAGAAACTGCCGATAAACTGTTCTCTGCAATATCTCATAAATGTAAATAATTTTCATAATAAATGAAAATAAATAATAAAATCTTACAGAAATCACTTGCATGACTCTTCCAAAGGTCGTAATATACATGCAGGCAATGAAAGAAAGTAGTACTTTCCAAACCTGTTTCTAGAAGAGAACCCGGTCAGGTGAAAGCGGGTGAAACATGGAGAAAGGAACGTGTTCCGGAGCCCGGAGTGCGAAGCATACAGCTGAGTATTCCGCGTAAGACCTGCGTTAAAGGTAAGAGTGTCCATATACGTATGTGTATGGGAAGTAAGGTGGTACCGCGATAATATTCGTCCTTTAGGCTGAATGCTTAAAGGACGTTTTCTTTTTCAGGAGGATGCTGGTATGAAAGTACGACGAATGTTACATCAGATATTGAAACAGAATTTACATAAACAATAAGAAAAGAAAGAAGAGGAAAAATATCATGACAAAACAGAAGAAAGACATTAAGAAAATCGTATTAGCATATTCCGGTGGATTAGATACTTCCATTATTATTCCATGGTTAAAAGAAAACTATAACAATCCTGAAATTATTGCCGTATCCGCAAATGTAGGACAGACTGGTGAATTAGACGGATTGGAAGAAAAGGCAAAAGCATCCGGTGCTTCCAAGCTGTACATACTGGATTTAACAGATGAATATGTCAATGACTACATCATTCCTTGTGTTAAGGCAGGCGCAAAGTATGAAGACTACCTGCTTGGTACCTCCCATGCAAGACCCGTTATTGCCAAGGCATTGGTTGATGTTGCCAAGAAGGAAGGTGCTGATGCAATCTGCCATGGCTGCACAGGCAAGGGAAATGATCAGGTCAGATTTGAACTTTCCATCAAGCACTTTGCGCCGGATATGACAATCATTGCGCCATGGAGAGAATGGGATATCAAGTCAAGAGATGAAGAAATTGATTATGCGGCAGCTCATCATATTCCATTAAAGATCAATAAGGAAACCAATTATTCCAAGGATAAGAACTTATGGCATTTAAGTCATGAAGGTCTGGATCTGGAAGATCCTGCCAATGAACCGCAGTATGAAAAACCTGGTTTCCTTGAAATGGGAGTATCTCCGATAGATGCACCGGATAAGCCGACATACATTACCTTGTCATTTGAAAAGGGTGTTCCGGTTGCCCTGAATGATGAAAAGCTTTCTGCCAAGGATATCATTCTGAAATTAAATGAATTAGGTGGAAAGAACGGTATTGGTTTACTGGATATTGTTGAAAACAGACTTGTTGGAATGAAGAGCAGAGGTGTCTATGAAACCCCTGGTGGAACGATTCTCTATGCGGCCCATTCCTATCTTGAAGAAATTACTCTGGATAAGATGACGTCTCATAAGAAGGCAGAACTTGCCATTACCTATGGTGAACTTGTTTATAACGGACAGTGGTTTACACCATTAAGAGAAGCATTGGCTGCATTTGTGGATAAGACCCAGGAACATGTCACTGGTACAGTCAAGCTGAAGCTTTATAAGGGAAATATCATCAAGGCTGGTGTTACTTCTCCATACAGTCTCTACAGTGATGAACTCGCAACATTTGGAGAATCTGACTATGACCAGTCAGATGCAACAGGATTTATCAACCTGTATGGATTACCGATCAAGGTACAGGCAAAGGTAGACCAGAAGAACGCAGATAAGAAAGAAGGATAAGTTATGGCAAAGATGTGGGCCGGAAGAACCTCAGGCAGAACAGATAAGACAGCAGATGATTTTGATACATCACTTCCATTTGACTGCCGTATGTATGAAGAAGACATCAGAGGTTCCATGGCTCACGCAGCCATGTTAAAAAAACAGGAAATTATTCCTGCCAAGAGTGCAGATCATATCATTGAAGGATTACAGGGGATCCTGGATGATCTCAAGTCAGGCAAACTGGACTTTGACTGGTCATGTGAAGATATCCATATGTTTGTGGAACAGGAGCTGACGAAGCGGATAGGTGATGATGGTAAAATGCTTCATACTGCCAGAAGCCGCAATGATCAGGTTGCCCTGGATATCCGCATGTATCTGCGCAGGGAATGTGATGAGATTATTTCTCTTTTAAAACAACTGGATCTTGTCTTATGTGATCAGGCAGAAACATATAAGGATGCCATCATGCCGGGTTATACCCACTTACAAAGAGCCCAGCCGATCACATATGGACATGACTTAATGGCATATGCCTATATGTTTTTAAGAGATATCGACCGTTTGAAAGATACCAGAAAGCGGATGAATCTTTCCCCGATAGGATGCTGTGCCTTAGCCGGGACAAGTTATCCTACAGACCGTTACTTTGAAGCAGAGCAGTTAGGCTTTGACGGTATCGTCATGAATTCCCTGGATGGTGTATCGGATCGTGACTTTGTGATTGAAATGCTTGATGCATTAGCGGTTATCATGATGCATATTTCGAGATTTTCCGAAGAGATTGTTTTATACAGTTCCTGGGAATTCCATTTCATACAATTATCCGATGCCTATACAACCGGTTCTTCCATTATGCCTCAGAAAAAGAATCCGGATATGGCCGAACTTGCCAGGGGCAAGACCGGCAGAGTCTATGGAGATCTCATGGCTTTACTGACCACTCTTAAGGGACTCCCGTTAGCGTATAACAAAGATATGCAGGAAGATAAGGAAGCAGTCTTTGATGCTGTAGATAATGTCAAGGCATGTTTACAGGTATTTATCCCGATGATTAAAACGATGAAGGCATTGCCGGAGAATATGAAGAAGGCTGCTCAGCATGGTTTTATCAATGCGACGGATCTTGCGGATTATCTTACGAAAAAGGGTATGCCATTCAGAAAGGCTTATAAGATTTCCGGTGAAATCGTCAATGAATGCATTGAAAAGAATACTGTTTTAGAGGATTTGCCATTAGAAGAATATCAGAAGTATTCTGATCTCTTTGAAGAAGATGTATATGAAGCTGTAGATCTGAAGAATTGTCTTTTAAAAAGAACATCTGTTGGCGGACCAACACCGGCATCAGTAGAAAAACAGATTCAGGATGTAAAGGAGCATCTTTCATGACGAAGGTATTTATTGACGGAAGCTCCGGTACAACCGGTCTCAGAATTCATGAAAGATTAGAAGCACGTAAAGATATTGAACTGCTTTCAATACCCTATGAATCAAGACATGATCTTTCACTTAGAAAAGAAATGATGGCAAAGGCAGATATTGTATTTCTGTGTCTGCCAGATCAGGCCAGCAGTGAATTAATGGAAACATGCGATGACCTGGATACGGTTATTATTGATACTGCGACAATACACCGCTGCTCCTCAGGATGGACTTACGGCTTACCGGAAATCATTGGGAAAGAGAAGATTGCGTCATCTAAGAGAATTGCCAATCCCGGCTGTCATGCCAGCGGGTTTGTAGTTCTGACAGAGCCTTTGATTAAGGCAGGTATTCTTGCCAAAGATACATTTCTTACATGCCTTTCCATAACCGGATACTCTGGTGGTGGCAAGAAGATGATTCATCAGTATGAAGAGGAAGAGGATGCTTTGTTGAAAGCACCGAGAATGTATGGTATTTCCCAGAATCATAAGCATTTAAAGGAAATGGTTCAGTATACAGGGATAAAAACAGTACCTGCATTTCTTCCGGTAGTAGGAAACTTCTACAGTGGTATGGAAACAGTCATTCCTGTTTCAAAAAAAGATATCCATGGATCCATTGAAGATATCTGCAGTATTTATAAACAGAAATATCATAGTTCCATCATTCATTATGAAGAGAATTCAGATGAAGACGGATTTTTCTCAGCCTGCCGGTATGAAGGCAGGGATGATATGGAAGTAACCGTCTCTGGTAATGAAGAGAGAATTCTTCTGATTGCCAGATTCGATAATCTTGGCAAAGGTGCATCAGGTTCTGCTATTCAGAATATGAATCTGGTATTGCACTTACCGGAGGATACAGGCTTAAACGTGAAAGGAGAATAACGGATGGCTTTTTGTGAAGGTGGTGTAACTGCACCAAAAGGATTTAAAGCTTCTGGTGTACATTGTGGTGTCAGACCAAACCGAAAGAAGAATGATCTGGCTTTAATAGTTTCAGATGTTCCATGTGCTGCGGCTGGTCTGTTTACCAAAAACAAAGTCAAGGCAGATCCGGTTATTCTGGATAAAGAAACCATTCAGGATGGTAAAGGGCAGATGATAATTGCTAACAGCGGTATCGCCAATGCCTGTGCACCTCATGGTATGGAAAATGCCAAAGCCATGCAGAACTTAGCCGCAAAAGCTATGCATCTGGATCCATCGCTTGTCTTTGTCGGATCTACTGGTGTTATCGGTCAGGCATTACCGATTGATAAGATTGCTTCAGGTATTCCTGAAGCAGTAAAGGCATTAACCTATGGTCCTGAAGGCAGTGATGAAGCAGCTCATGCCATCATGACTACCGATACAAAGAAAAAGGAACTTGCCGTACAGGTTCCTGTTGACGGAAAGACAGTAACGATAGGCGGTATTTCCAAAGGCAGCGGCATGATTCATCCAAATCTTGGAACGATGCTCTGCTATCTGACGACAGATGTGAATATCTCTTCGGAAATGTTAAAGAAAGCTTTGAAGAAAGTATGTGATAAGACTTTCAACCGTATTTCCGTAGATGGTGATACTTCCACCAATGATTCGCTGATTATCCTGGCAAACGGACTTGCCGGAAACAATAAAATCACAGAAGAAGATGAAAACTTTGAAATCTTTGTACAGGCATTGCATATCTTATGTACAGAACTTGCAAGAAGAATGGCAGCGGATGGTGAAGGCGCAAAGCATCTGATCACCTGCAATGTTAAGAATGCCGCAAGTGAAGAAGATGCGGAAACATTGTCCAAGTCTGTCATTGGTTCTACTCTGACAAAAGCAGCGATATTCGGTTGTGATGCCAACTGGGGCAGAGTGTTATGCGCCCTGGGCTATTCTGGTATTGATTTTGATCCGGATAAGGTAGATATCACTTTTGAATCAAAGGCCGGAAGCGTTCCAGTCTGTAAAGATGGAAGAGGTCTTGATTTTGATGAAGATCTTGCCTCTGAAGTGCTCCATGAACCAGAGGTTATCATTGATGTAGACATGCATGAAGGAAACAGCAGTGCTACATGCTGGGGATGTGACATTACTTATGATTACATTAAGATCAATGGAGATTACCGGACATGAGAGATGAAATTACAAATAATCTGAGAGCGGAAGTGCTTGTACAGGCACTTCCTTATATTCAGAAATACTATGGTCAGACCATTGTTATTAAGTATGGTGGAAATGCCATGACTTCTGATGTTTTGAAAGGACAGGTCATGGAAGACATTGTTCTTTTGACCATGGTAGGTGTCAAGGTAGTACTCGTTCATGGCGGCGGTCCTGAAATGAGTAGGCTTATGATCCAGTTAGGCAAGAAACCACAGTTTATTGATGGCTTAAGAGTCACTGACAAGGAAACCGTAGATATTGCCCAGATGGTATTAGCTGGCAAGGTAAACAAAACGTTAGTAAACCTGTTACAGACAAAAGGTGCTGATGCGATTGGCTTATCTGGTATGGATGCCGGTATGATTCAGGCAAAGATCAGAGATCCGAAGTATGGCTTTGTAGGAGATATCACTGAAATCAATACAAAACCTATTACTGATCTTCTGAATAATGCCTATATCCCGGTTATCTCTACCCTTGGCTGTGATAAGGAAGGCAATGTATACAACATCAACGGAGATACGGCAGCCGGAAGAATTGCCGGTGCCTTACATGCAAAACGTCTGATCATGATGACAGATATTCCGGGTGTTATGAAAGATCCGGATGATCCTGATTCCCTGATCCCTTCTTTAAATATTAAAGAAGCACAGGAGCTGATGGATAATGGTACGATTTCCGGAGGCATGATACCAAAGATTCACTGCTGTATCGATGCTCTGGAAGAAGGGGTAGATGGTGTAGTCATTATTGATGGCAGAGTACCTCATGCGACATTAATGGAAATATTAACGGATGAAGGTGCCGGTACAATGATTACCAAAGGAGAGTAACAGTTTATGGAAGATGTCAAAAAACTGGATTCTGAATATATAGCACATACGTATGGAAGATTCCCGGTCACTCTGGTTAAGGGAAAAGGATCTCTTGCGTATGATGATGCAGGTAAGGAATATATTGATCTTGGCGGCGGTATTGCCGTCAATGTCTTTGGATATTGCGATGATGTATGGAAAGAAGCTGTTATCAGCCAATTGAATACGCTTCAGCATACATCCAATCTTTATTACACCGGTCCTGATGTAAAGTTAGCGGAAAAGCTATGCACTAAAACAGGTATGAAGAAAGTATTCTTTTCCAATTCTGGTGCTGAGGCAAATGAATGTGCCATCAAGGCTATCCGTAAATATGCTTCGGAAAAGAAAGGAAAAGATACGTATCAGATCATCACTTTAAAACATTCCTTCCATGGCCGTACCCTGACAACATTAGCCGCAACTGGTCAGGATGCATTTCACCAGTTGTTTACACCATTAACACCAGGCTTTCTGTATGCTGATCCGGATGATTTATCATCTGTAGAAACACTTGTAAAAGAAAACAAGACTGCCGGTATCCTGATGGAATGCGTACAGGGAGAAGGGGGCGTCAATGCCTTATCAAAGGAGTTTGTTAAAGGTGTAGAGAAGATATGCCATGAGAATGATCTGATCCTTGCCATAGATGAAGTACAGTCAGGCAATGGCAGAACCGGTGCTTTATATTCCTATATGAATTATGACATTCATCCTGATGTTGTCACAACCGCCAAGGGAATCGGCGGCGGTCTTCCGATAGGCATAACGATGCTTGGTGAAAAGGTACAGGATATCTTTCAACCGGGTGATAACGGCTCTACTTTTGGCGGCAATCCTGCCGTATGTGCCGGTGCCTGCACAATCATCGATCGTCTTGATGAAGATCTTTTAAAGGAAGTCAGAGAAAAATCAGATTACATCGTAAATACATTAAAAGATGCTCCGGGTGTAAAGAAGGTTACCGGTATGGGATTAATGCTGGGTATTGAACCAGTTGACAAGACAGCCAAAGAGATCGCAGATGCATGCTTAAAGAAAGGTGTTCTTGTATTAACCGCCGGTGGAAATAAAGTGAGATTACTTCCGGCCCTGAATATCCCGATGGATTTATTAATCAAAGCAGTCAATATCATAAAAGAAACACTTGCAGAGTGAGAAAGGATAAAACTATGAATCTGAAAGGCAGAGATTTTCTGACCCTGCTGGACTATAAGCCGGAAGAAATCACATATCTTCTCGATCTGGCCGCAGAGTTAAAAGCAGAAAAGAAAGCAGGAAAGCTGCATAAAACACATACTGGCAAAAACATTGCACTGATCTTTGAAAAGACAAGTACACGTACAAGATGTGCCTTTGAAGTGGCAGCTCATGATCTTGGTATGGGCACTACCTATCTTGGCCCGACTGGTTCACAGATTGGGGTCAAGGAATCTATTGCGGATACGGCAAGAGTACTGTCAGGGATGTTTGAAGGTATTGAATACAGAGGTTATGGACAATCCATTGTCAATGAGCTGGCTGAATATTCTAAAGTGCCTGTATTCAATGGCTTAACCAATGAATATCATCCAACCCAGATTCTCGCGGATATGTTGACGATTAAAGAACACTTTGGTTCTTTAAAAGGAAAACATCTTGTTTATATGGGTGATGCCAGATATAACATGGGCAATTCCCTGATGATCGGATGTGCAAAACTGGGTATGCATTTTACAGCATGTGCCCCTGAAGGATATTACCCGGATGATGCACTTGTAGAAACATGTCAGAATATTGCCTCAGAAACAGGTGCCGTCATTGACTTCTCTCATGATCCTCATACGGCCGTCAAGGATGCGGATGTTATCTATACCGATATCTGGGTTTCCATGGGAGAACCAGAGGAAGCCTGGGCAGAAAGAATTGATCTTATGAAACCATATCAGGTAAATCAGAAGCTGATGGATGAAGCAGGACCACAGGCAATCTTCATGCATTGTCTGCCTTCTTATCATGATCTCAATACGGAAATCGGCAAGAAGGTAGGAGAGAAATACGGCATGTCAGCTTTGGAGGTAACCGATGAAGTATTTGAAGGAAAACAGTCGGTTGTGTTTGAAGAAGCAGAAAACAGAATGCATACCATTAAGGCTGTTCTGGCGGCATTAGTATGAAGAAGGCTTATCTTGTTCTTTCTGATGGTACAGTCTTTGAGGCATACAGGTTTGGTTATGAAGCTGATACGGTAGGAGAGCTGGTATTTACTACCGGAATGGAAGGTTATATTGAAACATTGACAGATCCTTCCTATGCCGGTCAGATAGTAATCCAGACTTTTCCATTAATCGGTAACTATGGCATTATCAAAGAAGACTTTGAGGGAGAATCCTTCCTGAAAGGATACATTGTCAGAGAATATTGCGATACTCCTTCCAATTTCCGCTGCGATATGACGCTGGATGCATATCTCAAAGAAAAGCATATACCGGGTCTTTATGGCATTGATACACGTGAATTAACAAGAATCATCCGTGAACATGGTGTTATCAATGCCGGTATCTTTGATACTGTTCCAGATGATCTGACGGTCATAAAGCAGTATGCAGTCAAAGGGGTTGTTGCCTTATCATCCTGTAAAGAGGCATATACAATAAAAAGTACAGGTGAAGTAAAGTATCACGTCACATTGATCGACTATGGCGCCAAGAAGAATATTGCAAGAGAATTATCGCAAAGAGGCTGTGAAGTCAGGGTGGTTCCATATGACACCACTGCAGAAGAAATTCTGAAGGATGATCCGGATGGTGTCATGCTTTCCAATGGTCCTGGCGATCCTAAAGAGAATGTACAGGCAATTGCACAATTAAAAAAGCTGATCGGACAGGTGCCTGTATTCGGTATCTGTCTTGGTCATCAGCTGACCGCGCTTTCTCAGGGTGGTGATACCTATAAGATGAAATATGGTCACAGAGGTCTAAATCAGCCTGTTACAGATCTTGTTTCAGGCAGAACCTTTATTACAACCCAGAATCATGGTTATGCCGTAGACACAAACAGTCTTGCGGGGAAGGCACGGCAGGTTTTTGTGAATGCCAATGACGGTACCTGTGAAGGTATGTATTATCCGGATAAGAACTGTCTTACCGTACAGTTTCATCCGGAAGCCTGTGCCGGCCCCAAGGATACGGAATTCCTGTTTGAAAGATTTCTTTCGATGATGAAAGGAGGCAGCCATGCCTAGAGATCGTAGTATACATAAGGTTCTTGTCATCGGTTCGGGTCCGATTGTCATTGGTCAGGCTGCGGAATTTGACTATGCCGGAGCCCAGGCATGCGGTGTTTTAAAGAAAGAGGGCATTAATGTTGTTCTGGTAAATTCCAATCCGGCTACCATTATGACAGACCGTCACATGGCAGATGAGATTTACCTGGAACCGATGAATGCAGAAACCTTAAAAAGAATCATCGAAAAGGAAAAACCGGATTCTTTATTAGCCGGGCTCGGTGGCCAGACCGGATTGACGCTGGCTTTGCAGTTATCTGAAAATGACTGGTTGAAAAGACATGGTGTACGTCTTTTAGGTTCGGATATTGAAGCTATTGACAGGGCTGAAGACAGAGAACGTTTCCGTGAAGCAATGCTGAAGATACATCAGCCATGCATTCCTTCCAAGATTGCCAATACTGTTTCAGAAGCTTTACAGGCAGCCAAAGAGATCGGATATCCGGTGATTGTAAGACCTGCTTTCACCCTTGGTGGAAGCGGCGGCGGTATTTGTGATAATGAAGATGAATTAAGAATTACAGCTCATAATGGATTAGATGCTTCCCCGATTACACAGATACTTGTCGAGAAGTCTATTGCCGGATGGAAAGAAATAGAATTTGAAACGATGCGTGATGCCAAAGGCAATGTCATTGCCGTATGTTCCATGGAAAACCTTGACCCGGTCGGTATTCATACCGGAGATTCCATTGTTACGGCACCATGTCTCACATTAGCAGACAAGGAATATCAGATGCTCAGAAAAGCATCTCTGGATATAATTACGGAACTGAATATTGTCGGCGGCTGTAACGTACAGCTTGCATTAGATCCGGAGTCTTTTGAATATGCCGTGATAGAAGTCAATCCGCGTGTATCAAGATCTTCTGCATTAGCTTCCAAGGCAACCGGTTATCCGATTGCCAAGATTACGACAAAGATTGCCTTAGGTTATACACTTGATGAAATAACCAATGAGATAACCGGTAAAACCTGTGCCTGCTTTGAGCCGGCATTGGATTATGTAGTTGTCAAGATGCCTAAGTGGCCGTTTGACAAGTTTGCCGGATCTTCCCGTAAGCTAGGTACACAGATGAAGGCAACTGGTGAAGTCATGGCGATTGCGCCATGCTTTGAGGCTGCCCTTATGAAGGCTGTCAGGGGCGTGGAGATTGGTCAGGATACGCTGAATGCAAAGCCATTGAATGATCATGATCTGTATACAAGACTGCATGAACAGAATGATTACAGAATCTTTACTGTCTTTGAAGCATTAAAGAAGGGTATTTCCGTAAAGGAAATTCATGACATAACAAAGATTGATGAATGGTATCTGTACAGGCTGTTAAATCTTGCAGAGTATGAAAAATCCATATCCAATGGCATGAGTAAGGAACAGTATCTGGAAGGGAAAAGACTTGGCTATACAGATGCCGCATTGGAAAGACTGTCTGGCACAAAAGCATATGGCATGGATTTCTCCTACAAGATGGTAGATACATGTGCGGCTGAGTTTGATGCCGCAACACCATACTTCTATTCCACTACGGATAAAGCCTGTGATGCAAGAAGATTCACGCGTTCTGGCAAGCCGGTGATTATGGTACTTGGCTCCGGGCCAATCCGGATAGGACAGGGTATTGAATTTGATTATTCCAGTGTACATTGCGTATGGACATTGCGTGAAGAGGGCTATGATGTTGTCATTGTAAACAACAATCCGGAAACGGTCTCTACTGACTATGATACGGCCGATCGTCTTTACTTTGAACCGTTATGTGAAGAGGATGTCATGAACATCATCAAAGTAGAGAAACCGGTTGGGGTTGTAGTGGCTTTCGGTGGTCAGACGGCAATCCGTTTAACCCAGTATCTTGATGACCATGGTGTAAAGATTCTCGGTACATCCGCTGATGCGATTGATCTTGCGGAAGACAGAGGCAGATTTGAAGCATTATTAAACAAACTGCATGTCAGACGTCCGCAGGCAAGATCCGTATTAACCATGGATGAAGCATTACAGGCAGCTGAGGAAATCGGCTATCCGGTCTTGTTAAGACCATCCTATGTCATAGGTGGTCAGAATATGACCATTGCCCATGATGAATCAGATGTCAGAGAATACATGAGCCGCATACTTGCCCAGGGTATTCAGAATGATGTGCTGATTGATCAGTATCTGCCCGGAGTGGAACTTGAAACAGATGTTATCAGTGATGGTAAGGATGTTCTGATACCAGGCATCATGGAACATATTGAAAGGGCAGGCATACACTCTGGCGATTCGATTGCGGTATATCCGCCATATAATCTGGATGATCGTGAGATTGAAAGAGTATGTGAAGTCAGTAAAGAACTTGCCTTAGCCATGAATACCAAGGGTCTCGTAAATATACAGTATCTGATCTATGGTGGGGAACTGTATGTCATTGAAGTAAATCCAAGAGCTTCCCGTACCGTTCCATATATTTCCAAGGTTACGGGCGTACCAATGGTAGATCTTGCCTCTAAGGTTATGATTGGTAAGAGCCTTAGCAGTCTTGGATATGGTACGGGTCTCTATCATCAGCCTCCTTATACATGCGTCAAGGTGCCGGTATTCTCGTTTGAAAAGTTATCAGATGCTGATTCCATTCTCGGACCTCAGATGAAATCAACCGGTGAGGTATTGGGAATAGGCAGAACATTACCAGAAGCCTTATACAAAGGCCTGACCGCAGCCGGCTTTACCGTTCCGTCTCATGAAGGAAAGCATGGTATCCTGTTATCTGTAGAAACACATGATTATCAGGAAATTCTTTCTACCGCAAAGAAGTTTAATGACCTGGGAATGGAATTATATGCCACAAAAGGTACTGCGGAAACGATTGCCGAACTTGGTATTCCGGTTACAGCGGTATCGAATGCGGCAGAATCAGATGAAATCATTCATCTGATGGAATCAGGGAAATTAAGCTATATCGTTTATACTGGCGCGGTTAAGGATGCGACAATCGGTGATTATACTGCTTTGCATTTAAGAGCCATGCAGTTAGATATACCTTGTCTGACATCCGTAGATACGGCCAATGCCCTGGCGGACATGATCGCTTCCAGATATGATCCGTATAACACGGAATTAGTAGATATCAATCATATGCGTAAGCATCATGAAAAGATTCCGTTTGTCAAAATGCAGGATTGCGGCAATGACTATATTTTCATTGATAACTTTGATAATAAAATTGTCAGTCCGGAATCCTTATGTGTGACTTTATGTGACAGACACAGTGGCATAGGTGGTGATGGTATTGTCTTAATTGAAAAGAGTGATAACGCTGATGCCAGGATGCGTTCTTTCAATAAAGATGGCAGCTATGGTGTCATGGCCGGTAATAACATCCGCTGTGTAGCCAAATACCTTTATGATAAAGGTATTGTCAATAGTACGGATATAACGATTGAAGCAGGGCATGGTGTTAAAAAACTCCATTGCTGGTTAAGGAACGGGAAAGTATCCTCGGTAACGGTGGATATGGGAGAGTATTCTCTGGATCCATCTGTTATACCGGTAAAGAGTGATAAACAGGTAGTCAATGAACCATTAACTATTGATGGAACAACCTATCAGGCAACCTGTCTCTCCGTTGGCAATCCTCATTGTGTCGTCTTTGCGGATGCCATAGATTCTATTCCATTGGAAAAGACCGGTCCTCAGTTTGAACATAATGCCTTCTTCCCGAAAAGAGTAAATACGGAATTTGTCAGAGTCGTAGACTCTTCAACCCTGCGTATCAGGGTATGGGAAAGAGGCAATGGGGCTACGCTTGCCTGTGGTACAGGTGCATGTGCAGCAGCCATCGCAGCTGTATTAAACGGTTATTGTAAGGAAGGTACTGAAATCACCGTAAAATTACCGGGTGGAGACATGCGGGTCAATGTGAAAGGAAAGCATGTGACCTTAACCGGTGGTGCCCACATGGTATATACAGGAACATTTGAATACTGAATAAAAAAGAGTGGCGCTGCCACTCTTTTATCAGGATTGACTGTCTGTGATAAAGGCACGCATGATTTTAACCGGGCCTTTTACAGCTTTGATTGTAACTTTACCAAGATCAGAAGGAAGAATGAATGTTTCTGCATAATGTACGGTAAATGGTTTGAAACTGTCCGTATCACTTGTTACGGATATTTCATCACCTTCAACAAGATTTAACATGGAAACAGTATTTTCAAGATCGAATGATACAGAGGTATTCACTGTATAACGGTATGTTTCAATGAACTCCAGTTCATGCAGACCGGTTCTTTCAACTGTATAGTCATCATTTTCTTCCAGAATATGAAACTGATCAACCAGGTGATTCTTAACATATTCTGTATTTCTGTCCCAGTTTATGACATGACTGCCATGTTCGATATTGATAGGTCTTGGCTTTCCATCCATACCTAATCTTCCCCAGTCATATAGTTTGAAGGTGAAGATATACGGGGTAGCACTGATTTCAAGAACAACGGAATCCGCACCTGAACAATGAATCGTACCAGCCGGGATCAGGAAGTGATCATGCTTTTTGGCAGGAATCTTATTGATATATTTTTCGGCGTCAAAGGCTTCTCCTGTCTTCTGTGATGTTTTCAATGCATCAATCATTTCATCAGGATCTGTCCCGGTCTTTGTGCCAAGATAGACACAGGCATCCTTATCGGCATCCAGAATGTAATAGCTCTCATTCTGGGTATAGGCCATACCGAACTGATCATGAATATAGTCTGTAGTCGGATGTACCTGCAGACTCAGATTCTGACCATGCATGGTATCCAGGAAGTCAAAGCGGATCGGGAATTCTGCGCCAAAGCGTGCATAGTTCTTTTCGCCAAGTAATTTCACAGGCTCATATAATACAAGATCTTCGGCCGGAATTTCTACCTTTGTATCGCCATACTGGAGTAAAAGAGAATTCTCTTCTGGAACACCATCAAAGCTCCATGCATAGTTTTTCTCACCTGCAGGAAGGTCAAACTTTTCTTTCATCCACTGACCACCCCATACACCTGCATCAAAATACGGGACTAAACGGAATGGCTGCTTTACAATTTCATGTAATCCTTCACGGAACATATCACCACTAATCATGACCGGATGATTCTTTTTGTTTGTGTCAATCAGATAATCAATATCATTGAAAAGGGTTCTTTTGTGTCTGTCTGCGATGCGCCATTCTACAAAGTAACCTCTTTTGACCTTCTTGAGAATTTCTTCGTCACTGTTATGGGTATGATAGTTTGACATACCGGCACGATAGCGCAGCTGGATTTCCCATCTTGCCATATCCAGATAGATAAGCTTGTCATACTTTGTTAAGGATGCTGCACCAAAACCATAAATCACAATTAATCCATTTGTATTTTCAATGGAGGAAACTGCCTGTTTTACTTTATCCGGATCCTGAAAACAGGACAGATCAGAAAAACACATCTTTCCGAATGTTCTGTCATCGGTTAACCATGGTTTCAGCATCTCATCTGTTTTCTCTTCCGGATACAGAAGATCTTCCATATTGACAAAAAGAGATGCGTGCAGGGATTTAAAAGCATTCAATACTTCCTCATCATCTACGCCGGGATATGTATCTATTGCAAGGATGTATTTTCCTGAAGGTATCTGTTTCTGAATCGAGGAAACAATATCTTCCCAACCGCTTATGGCAGATCCCTCATAGTTTTCAATCTTTGTACATGGGAAACGATCATAGCTGCTCATTTCTGATTACCTCAATCTTTCCATTATGTTTCATGACTCTGTAACCAAAAGGATGTGACTGGATGCTGTCATAATCATGACCAGCCTGAACCGGCCATACAGCATATACTTCCAATGGCTCATCACCTGTATTGATTAAGCGATGGGCCAGGTCGCCATGGATATGATGAATGCTCAATGGCTTTACTTCTTCACACCATGTATTGCCATCATGATCCATTAACATTAACAATCCCTGTCCCTTGAGACATTCATAGATTTCTTCACAGTCCTGATCTTTGTGGAAATGTCCTTTTGTAAAAGCGCATTCCCCATTGACTGTAACCGGCATCAGTATTGTCAAGCCGCTTAATAAGCCTCCGTCTTTCTCTGTATTGCGGGGATCACTGTAAACGGTATACATCACTGTATCCGGATCCACTCCTTCAGCATTCAGATAATAAGAGTCATATTCTTTTAATTTCTTGGAATAAACATCCGGTTTGAATCCTTCTCTTCTTTCTTCAAAGAAAGCATTATATTCAGCAGGTATGATCTTCATGAAATTCTCCTTTAGACTGACCGATCAGTATTCTTGTATTTCCATAAATGGTAATGGCAGGGGATGAAGCAGGAATCAGAATACTTTGTGTATAGGCAAGAGATTCCTTCTTTCCATTGCATATGTAATAAGCATCACTTCCTACATTGGAAAGGGTATAGAATCCTTTTCCATCCGGAGTGAATGTATATTCTCCCTGTACATCTGTTAATGTGACTCTTAACTGCGGCATATCTGTTAAGACTTTATTTTCATAATGTTCTGTCTCAGGACTGCTTATCTTTTCTGTCTTTGTGCCAAGCTGTACAACATCAATGCTCTTTTCAATATGAAGTTCTCTTTCATTTCCCTGTGCATCTTTTCTGTGATAATCATAGAAACGATAGGTTGTATTGGAATTGGTTCCTACTTCTATGGCAAGAATGCCTGCCCCTAATGCATGCAGGGTTCCCGGCGGGATTGCCACAAAGTCACCACGCTTTACCGGAATATGATTCAGATGATCTTCAATGGTATCTGTATCGATAGCCTTTCTGATTTCTTCTTTACTCTTGAAATCAGAACCGGCAACTAATGAAGCACCCGGATCTGCATCAAGGATGTACCAGCTTTCTGCCTTTCCTTCATCATCTTCATGTGCATATGCATATGCATCATCCGGATGTACCTGGATGGAAAGAGGACTTGCGGCATCCAGTATGGCTATTCTCAGTAAGCGTCCTGAATTACCCATAATTTCTGCTTTATGATCCTTTAAGGCATCAGTCAGAAGTTCTCCTTTTAATGTTCCGTTTTCAATAGTTGAACTGTATGTTTTATGAGCACTGATTTCCCAAGAAGTGCCTTCATGGTGCCACTCTCTGTTTCTGATAATGGCAAGCTTATTACCTGCCCATATGGTTTCGTCGTATTTTACATTACATTTAATAGGTTCCATAACTGCCTCCACAAGCATTATAGAAACAAATAAATAATGATTCTATCAAAAGAAATAAACGGAAATTATTATCTTTGAAACAAAAGAAATTGTGATATATTTTCTGTATTAAGAAGAAAAACAAAAATTATGAGTACTAAGACAGAACAGCGCAGACTGCAGATCCGTAAGCTTGTTGTCACAAACGGAAGTATGAAAGTATCACAGCTTGCGGATACATTCCATGTAACAAGAGAAACCATCCGTACAGATTTAAGAGATCTGGAAGCACATGGTCTGATCACCCGGAGTCATGGCAGTGCGGAAAGAACAACATTAAGCGGGGAAGTGCCGATTGAATACAGACAGATCCAGCAGGCAGATATCAAGAAGATTATGGCAAGATCGGTTGTAGAACTCATTCCAAATCATTCATTGATTTATATGGATGCGTCTACATCCATCCTGGAGGCAGGACGCTTACTGCCATTGAAGAAAGATCTTACTATCTATACCAACTCACTGGTTCTTGCATCGGTATTGAAAGATACATCTCATAAGGTATATCTGCTTGGTGGACAATACTTTGCCCAGGGCGAAAGAACCATTGGTCAGAAAGCACAGGAAGCTGTGAAAGATATCTATTTTGATTTGTGTCTTCTCGGGGCGGACGCAGTGAATCTTCATAATGCCGTATTAACCGGTTCTTTGGAAGAGCAGGAATTATTAAAGACAGTTGTCCATCATTCGAAAGTCAGAATCCTTGCGGCAGATGCATCCAAGACTAAAAGATCTGCGCCTTATCAATACGCGGAACAGAGTGATTTTGATTACTTCGTAACTACAAAGCTGCCAGAAAATATATATGTGCAGCTGCAGTTCAAACAAGTTGTAGAAACATTAAAGAAGCAGGAGGCTGAAAATGGCGCGGATTGACCATGTTGACCTGAACCTGTACGCATAAGGGCGTGACATCCTTTGTGATTGATTGGACTGCCCGGGAATTAATTACATGAATAAGGAATCTATAAGATCTGTGCTATCATAGGAACAGGAGAAAAATACTATGGCTAAAAGAATTTCAAATGATACAGAATACTGGCAGTTAAAAGATGATTATACAAAGTCATTATCCGGCATTGATACAGAGACAGATAGGAAGAAAAGAAAGGAATTGCAGAAAGAAGCAGCGGATGTTTCCAAAGCTTTAGAAGCATATGAAAAGAAAAAGACCAAGGAAACACTTTCTTTAGTCAAGAAAGAAGCCAAGCTTTCCAAGATCAGATCCAAGTCCAAGGCAGACAAGAAGATATTCTTTGATATCTCTCCGATAGAGGCCAGATACTATGATTTCTCTGCTTTATCAGAGAAAGAGAGAAACAGATTATCTGTCAAAAAAGAATCTCTGATTGAGATGATGAAGAAGGGTATGTATGTCAAGCTCAGGGATGATTCCGGTTTATATCAGGTTAAGAAGATGCCGGAAAGAATGGATGATATGACATTTATCTCTACTGCCAAATATGGTGATGTGACAATCCAGGATACGGCATTGATCATTGAACGGTATTATTATGAAAGTGAATTAGCTTCTACCGGACATAAGGTAATGTAAAAAAGGACTTTGGTTTACCGCCAAAGCCCTTTTTGCAAAGAATGGAGGATCACAGTTTCAGTACGCTTTTATCAAAGGTGATCGTTGCCGTAACTGTAACAATTGCCGGAAGCAGTACTTTGAAAAGAATACTGAATTCGTACGGCGCAAAGAAGAGGTACTCAATGAGGTTCATAAGTGAGACTACGATAACTGCGTTGAGAATCATAAACAATCTTACATGTTCCTCTTTCATGATCCTTCACCTCTATAAACAACATAGCACTTATTGAAACAAGATGATCAATAATATTTACTTTTTTGTACGATATGGATTAGGAATATCGACATCTTCATGATCATAATATTCCGTAAAGTTATGACGTACGCCATCTAATACAATACCCGGAAAACATTTCAGATGTACGGAATTCACAGCCCTGAATATATTGTCTTCTATTTCAGGATTGTTTTTCTTTAATCTTCTGATCAGATTCTTGGCTTCCTGACGCTTGGAACCACCGCCGCCGTTATCACAGATAGAACAATTCTCCGTAAAGCGGCAGGCACACTGAATAAACTGCAGATCATTGTATCTGGCCCATGCTTTGATCGCATCTTCCTTTACACAATACATAGGTCTGATTAATTCCATGCCTTCAAAGTTTTCACTCTTTGCCTTAGGAACGATTGTCTCCAGCTTACTGGACCAGAACATCGACATAATAGTTGTCTCTATGACATCATTCAGATGATGTCCCAGGGCTATCTTGTTACAGCCAAGTTCTTTTGCCTTTGCATAGAGATGACCACGGCGCATTCTTGCACATAAGTAACATGGCTTCTTGTCATCATGATTGGCAATTTCAAAGATATCCGTATCAAATATTGTATAAGGAATGCCTAGCGTCTTTGCATTATCTTCTACTAAGGCACGATTGACTTCATTGTATCCGGGATCCATGATCAGATAGACGACATCAAACTGACGGTCGGTATGTCTGTGCAGCATCTGAAACATCTTTGCCATGCACATGGAATCCTTCCCGCCGGAAATGCATACGGCTATCTTGTCTCCATCCTGAATCATGTCATAACGGTTGATCCCGGTTAAAAACGGAGCCCATAATTCTTTCCTGTATTTCTTGATGATAGAGCGTTCTATCATCTGTTCTCTTGTTAATTCACGACTCATGTGTTTCCTTTCTCAACAGCCTGTCTACTGCCTGTACAAATGCATCAATTTCTTCCTTTGTGGTTAAAGGAGAAAGAGATACCCGGAAAGCTTCATAAGCTCTTTTCTTGTTTCTGTAGATCGTCATAACTGCCTTGCTTGGCAAAAGGTCAGAAGAACAGGCACTCTTTACAGATACACAGATACCGCAGTCATCTAAATACTTCTGCACCTCTGTACCTTTATGTTCTTCAATGCTGAGATTAACAATATAAGGAATAGAATCCTCTGTGCTGTTGATTCTGACTTCAGGATAAGCAGAAAGTCTGTGATACAGATCATTTCTGAGTTCTGTGACATATTCCATTGAAGCATCCATATTTGTTAAAGCATCTTCCAGAGCAGGTGTAACAGAAGATATTAATCCTGCGGCAGGCGTACCGCTGCGGTATATGGTTGTACTCTTGCCACCGCTCATCTGTGGGGTTAAGGCAGTATTGTTATGTCTGATTAATACACCAATGCCATTTAAGCCATAGAACTTGTGCGGTGCAAAGCTGATCGTATCACCTAAAGAAAAATCAAAAGGAATCTTACCGACGGCCTGGGTTGCGTCAATATGCAGACAACAGGAAGGATATTGTCTTACAATATCCTCTACTTCCTTAACCGGCTGGACAATACCAAGTTCTGAATCCACGGCACTGATACTGACAAGACATGTATCATCCCGGATCATATCTTCTAATTCTTCTAAATCTATCTTTCCATGACGATCCATAGGACAAAGATCTATTTCATATCCCTGCATCTGTAATGCGGTTAAGGATGCTGAAACAGAAGAATGTTCCAGGGATGTGGAAATGATATGACGCCCTGTATGCCGGTTAGCCTCAGCAATGCCTTTTATGGCAAGATTGTTGGATTCTGTAGCACCGGAAGTATAGATAATCTCATCTGTATCGGAAAGATGCAGAAGTTCTCTGATTCTTTCTGTAGTCTTTTGTATGTACTCATTGGCTTTCTTACCAGCCTGGTGATTACTGTTAGGATTACCGATGCAGTGTGTCTCTGTTTCAACAAAGGTATCCAGCACATGCTTACTGGCAGGCGTATTCGCTGTATAGTCAAGATAAATCATGAATGCCTCTTCTTAAAAAAGCCGTCAATGGACGGCATTGACTTAATAGTTGTGATATGGTGTTTTCTGATAACCGCTTAATCTGGTGACCAGTTCACCATCTGTTAATGTATCAAATGGTCCGATCAGTTCATTCAGTTCCTTTAATACTTCACCAACTGTTTTATTTGGAAAGACATCATTGTGAATTTCTTCAAATAATAAATATATGTTATTTCTATCGCTCATTGTCCACCTCTGAAAACGTCTGTATTGTAGCATGAATTCCCGCTGTATGACGGATATAAGCTACAATATTCCTATGGCAGAAAGAATCATACGTACAAAAGAAGACTTAAAGCAGGCAGTAGAGTACTATGGCATACTGCCGTTCTTTGCTAATTCTTTGCCTGGTTTCTCGGTCGAGGAAATGAGTGCACCGGAAGCATACTTTGATAAAGAACCGGGTGTATGGGAATGGAAGGGACCGGTTATTACCGAATTAAACTGTCTCTATGGTAAGTTCTTTTCCAAAAGGGCTGCCTTTATCTCAAAAGAATATGCGGCTGATTTCTGTAACTGGCGAAGGGATGGCTATGATTTTGACGCAAGGTTTAATGATGG
>CAZHUX010000013.1:0-38545 GCA_964535445.1 uncultured Galactobacillus sp.
GTGGAACCGGCATGCCGAGGTTGCTCATTTCAGCAAGGTTTGCGCCCTTGCCGCCAAGCAGTTCACGCATTGTTCCGTTTCCTTCGGAAAACTTATAAACATACTTCTTAGCCATTAAAAGCCTCCTATTTACATAAGTTGATTATAAGGCAACCGTTTTCATTAGACAAGAAAGGCTGTAAAAAAACAATCTTACAAAAACGTCTGCCTATATAAAAACACGCTTCCGCGTGTCTTTATATTACTTGATATATTTATCAATAAAGCCAAACATTGTGGAATAGTAATCTTCAGCCGTATCAGCTTCATTGAAGCCTTTTCCTTCAGCTGTATACAATTCCTTCTCTGCATTGCAGGCATAATAGTTATCAAACAGCATGCTTGCCGGTACAACATCATCATCGGTTCCATGCATAAATAATGTAGGAGTCGTACTCATCTTTAACTGATGATTCATACTCACATCATTGATAGAGAAATGCAGGAACTGCTTTACCAGCACATCAACACCAGGCAGGAATGCCTTGCCGTCAATGTGGCAGTACTTTCTGATACCATAAAGCAGAATATCCTTGATTTCAGAGTAACTGCCATCTTCTACAGCACACTTTACATTGGATGGAATATAATCACCAGTCACATCTATAACTGCAGCTGCACCACTGTTGAGGCCATATAAGGCAATCTTTGCCTCTGCATCAATATTCAGAAGATAATTGATCCAGCTGATTAAATCATAGTGTTCATTCCAGCCAAGACCTGTGTATTTACCCTCACTCATGCCGCAGCCTCTCTGATCTATCGCAAGAATGTTAAAGCCATGCTGATCAGCCTGATACATCTGTTCTAACAGATTTCCACTATAGCTGCCGATGCCATGAACCATAATAATCCACTTATGTGTCTCTGGCTGATTTGTCACTCTTAAGGCATGCAGTTTCAGACCATCAAAGGATTTCAGGAATTCATCATCTCTGGTGCTGTGTGTAAACCATTCATTCTTTTCACCATAACCAGCGTGGAGCTGACGTACTGCTTCATTGCCGAATAAAGAAGAATGCTGTAAATCAAATGCATTGCGGAATACAACATAACTGAATCCGCCATAAGCTGCAGCTGCTGTACCTGCAGCCGCACCGATTACTTTTAACAAAGTATGATTATTTTTTTCATTGCTCATAATCTGTCTCCCTTATTGAAAATTAAAAATCTTCACAAGATTTAACCTGTGAAGATTATAACATGAGTTTTACTGATTCAATACAGAAAGTCTGTCAATAACAGCCTGGTACTGCTTTTCATATGCCGCAAGCTTATCCTTTTCCTGCTGAACCTTGGCTTCAGGAGCCTTGGCAATAAAGCCTTTATTGGAAAGCATATGATGAGAACGATCCAGTTCTTTTTCAAGACGTTCTTTCTCTGCCTGCAGTTTCTTCTTTTCTTCTTCAGGATCACTTAATTCTGCCGAAGGAATATACATGGTACCGCCATGAATGGTTTCTACCGAAAGATCTCCATCTAACTGATCAGACCATTCTGCCTTGGCCATCTTCTGCATGATTGCCGCAAAGGCAGGATCAACATGCAGTGTGTTTCCATCCAGATCCTTCAACATGACATGAATTGGTGCAGAAGGCTTCAGATCATTTGTATTCTTGATTTCTCTGATACGGGAAATAGCAGAAATAATTCTCTCCATTTCCTCAAGATCCGTATCCGGCAGATTTTCAATAGGCTTCGGCCATGTTTCCAGGCAGATGGATTCCTTTTCATGTGGTAATGTCAGATAGATTTCTTCTGTAACAAACGGCATGAATGGATGCAGGAGTCTTACAATGTTGTTTAATACAACAAACAGTGTTGACTGAGCAGCTTTCTTTGCATTTTCGTTATCGGAGTTCAATGCGGACTTGCTCATTTCCACATACCAGGAACAGAAGTCATCCCAGACAAAGGAATACAATTCATTACCTACCATGGCAAATTCATATTTATCCATGTTTTCAGTGACATGATCAATGACATGATTCAGTTTGTTCAGGATCCAGAGATCAGATACAGACAGATTTTCAAACGTAATATCTTCTTTACTGAAATCATCCGGCAGATTCATAATGACAAATCTGGACGCATTCCAGATCTTGTTGATGAAGTTCCAGGCTGCTTCTACCTTTTCAGGAATATAGCGCATATCCTGACCTGGTGTTGAGTTTGTTGTCAAGAAGAAACGCAATGCATCAACACCATATTCATCAATAACCTGCATCGGATCAATACCATTGCCAAGTGACTTGGACATCTTGCGTCCTTTGGCATCACGGATCAAGCCATGGATTAATACATCCTTGAATGGTCTGTTATGCGTGAAATGTCTTGCCTGGAATGCCATTCTGGCAACCCAGAAGAAGATAATGTCATACCCTGTTACAAGAACATCGGTTGGATAATAACGCTTGTAATCATCTGTTTCTTCCGGCCAGCCAAGTGTCGCAAATGGCCATAAGGCTGAAGAGAACCACGTATCAAGAACATCCGGATCCTGTTCCCAGTTCTCCGGGTCTTTCGGATCTTCTTCCCCTACATAGGTTTCACCGGTTTTCTTGTTATACCATGCCGGGATTCTGTGTCCCCACCATAATTGTCTGGAAATGCACCAGTCTTCAATATTCTCTAACCATTGGTTGAAGGTCTTTTCAAATCTTTCCGGATAGAAGTTGATCTTCTGATCAGGATCTTTCTGGTTCTTTAAAACATCATCAGCCAGAGGCTTCATCTTGACAAACCATTGCTGGGAAAGATATGGTTCTACAACACAATGTGTTCTTTCAGAATGTCCGACTTCATGAACGATATCCTCGATATGATCCATGACACCGTCTTCTTCAAACTGCTTTACTAATGCATCTCTTGCCTCATAACGGTCCATTCCTTCGTACTTACCGCATAAATTATTCATGGTTCCATCCGGATTCATGCAGATAGGCTTAGGCAGATTATGTCTTTCCGCAATTGCAAAGTCATTCGGGTCATGGGCAGGCGTGCACTTCATGATACCTGTACCAAAGCCGATTTCGATATAATCATCACCAATGATTGGTAATTCTTCCCCATTGGCAGGATTGATGCAGTGCTTGCCGATTAAATGCTTTGTCTTGTCATCATTCGGGTTAACTACAACACATACATCACCAAACATTGTTTCTGGTCTTGTTGTCGCAACAACAAACTGTTCGTTATCTTCAACCGTATGATAATGCATGTAGTACATCTTTCCTTTATCTTCCTGGTAATATACCTCGATATTGGAAAGTGCTGTCTTGGCTTCCGGATCCCAGTTGATGATTCTCCATCCACGATAGATTAATCCTTCATTGTAAAGTGTCACAAAGACATGACGGACAGCTTTGTTAAAACCATCATCCATCGTGAATCTTTCTCTGGAATAATCGAGTGAATTGCCAAGCTTGGCCCACTGTTTTCTGATTGTAGAAGCGTATTCTTCCTTCCACTCCCAGGCTCTTTCCATGAACTTGTCACGGCCAATGTCATATCTGGATACACCTTCAGACTTTAAGCGTGCATCAACCTTGGCCTGGGTCGCAATACCGGCATGGTCCATACCTGGTAAATACAGCATGTCATAACCTTCCATACGCTTATAGCGGGCTATGATGTCCTGCAGGGTATTATCCCATGCGTGTCCGATGTGCAGAATACCTGTAACGTTTGGTGGTGGAATGACAATTGTATAAGGCTGCTTTGTCTTGTCGCCGGCGGTGAAGTATCCCTTCTTCACCCAGCCGTCATACATACCGTCTTCCACGGCTTTATGATCATACTTCTGTGCAAGATTCTTTTTCATTTCCTCTCTCCTTAACAAATAAAAAACGCCCTGAATGCACAGGACGTCAGGATCCAACGTGGTACCACCTTTGCTTGCTTCTCAAATGCGTAACGTGCATAACGTCATTCCCTACTGTCTTCAGGAACAAAGCTCACGGACGACTTCATTCATGTTTCTGTATCTGCTTGCACCAGTCACAGACTCTCTGTAACAGAAATCACTGAACTACTGCTTCCGTTCATCGCTGATACAATTATAGCGATATACCACTATAATTCAAATCAAAATGACGCAAGAAATTTCTTAATTCTTTCCATATGCATAATCCGGATTGTAAAAAAACGTGAAACAAAGAAGAATGCAATATAACAGATTAATTTTATATATGGATTTACGGATACAACCATATCAGTAACTGCAATAATTCCTGCACATATAAAATATACAAGCATATATATCAGCATGGTTAATATCAGAAAGACTGCCTGTCTTTTTATATTCTTCCGCTTTGCTTCAGTTCCTCTTCTGTCCATCGTTTGTATTATACAACAGGTATGAAACACGCATATAATAAAAATATCATGTGTGGAAGATATCTCTTTTTTGACGGTAAAGATACAAAGATCAGGCAATGGATTCAGATGGCAGAAAAGAATATGAAGCCAGAAGAATTTGAAAAGATTTCTCTGTTTGATGTGCATCCTGGTGAAAGTGCATTTGCAGGATATTGGAATGAAGAAAAACAAAGCACCCGTATCACCATCATGCAATGGGGATTTAAGATGCAGAATAAACTGGTCATTAATGCAAGAAGTGAAACATGTTTTCAATCCTCTTTCTTTAAGGATGCCCTGCCATGTGTACTTCCGGCTGATTCCTATTATGAATGGTCAAAGAACCCTCATCGGAAATATACATTCTTAACCCCTTCAAAACCTATGTATCTGGCCGGAATCTGTCATAAAGAAGATGGCAGATTGCACTTTGTCATACTGACGGAAGAAGCAGGCAGTCCACAAAGAGAAATCCATGACCGCCAGCCGGTTATCTTTAACTACGAAGACGCAAAAAAGTGGTGTGCTTCCAAACACCCCACTTCATTGTTGCATAATAGTATTCCGGAAAGAACGATTCTTTCAGAATAACCTTTCCGGATGATTAATGCCTAAATGTTCATAGGCTTTTTCCGTAACAACTCTGCCTCTGGTTGTACGGTTGACAAAACCAATCTGGATTAAATAAGGCTCATAGACATCTTCCAGGGTTGTAGTCTCTTCCGAGATACTGTTAGCTAATGCGTCCAGTCCCACTGGTCCGCCATGGAATCTTTCAATGATTCCTTTCAGATAACGGATATCCACTTCATCCAGTCCTAATGAATCTACATGCAGACGATTCAGGGAATCATCCGCAATCTTTCTTGAAATAACCCCATCATTCAATACCTGGGCAAAGTCACGGATTCTTCTTAACAGACGGTTGGCAATACGTGGTGTACCACGGGAACGTCTGGCTATTTCCATAACCGCATCATCCTCAATCTTAACATTCAGTACTCTTGCCGTACGACGGATAATACTGGCCAGCTGATCATCCGTGTAATACTCTAATTTCGATATGATGCCGAATCTGTCTCTTAAAGGAGAGGATAAGTCACCGGCTCTTGTTGTAGCACCAACCAATGTAAAAGGCGGTAAGTCCAGTCTTACGCTGCGTCCCCCCTGACCATTTTCGCCACCGACCATAACATCCAGTTCAAAGTCTTCCATAGCCGGATACAGCACTTCTTCTACGACTTTCGGAAGTCTGTGGATTTCATCAATAAAGAGAACATCTCCCGGTTCCAATACACTCAAAAGACTTGCCAGATCGCCTGGCTTTGAAATAGAAGGACCGGTTGTTACCCGGATATTGGCATGCATTTCATTGGCTAAAATATATGCTAAGGTTGTTTTGCCAAGACCCGGAGGACCATAAAGAAGAACATGATCCAGAGGTTCATTTCTCTGCAGCGCTGCCTGAATATAGATTTTCAGATTCTCTTTTAAAGTATCCTGACCGACATAATCTTTCAGATATTTCGGGCGAATGGTTTCTTCATCATCGCCATCTTCGGCCATCGCTGACATCAGTCTGTCATCATCATTCATGCACTATCCTCCGATTTTCTGTTTAAGAAGATACTGTAAACCCATCTTCAGATATGCCTCGGTAGTTAAACCCGGTTTCTGATTCATATAAGATGCCGCAGAAGTCAGCTCATTTCCCTTGTATCCAAGGTTCTTAAGCCCTTCTAATGCATCCCGGATTTCAGCCGGATACTGCTCTGCATTCTGGGATTTGGAAGTAGATGCTTCGGTTGTCACAAGTTTGCCTTTCAGATCCAGAACAATCTGGGAGGCTGATCTTGCGCCAATACCGGGCATTTTCTTTAAAGCAGAAACATCGCCTTTTTCGATTGCCGAAACAATGTTCTGATAGCCTGCACTTGTTAACATACTCATAGCTGTCTTAGGGCCTAATCCCTTTACAGATATCAGTCTGATAAACAGTTCTTTTTCTGCTTCACTTTCAAAACCGAAAAGACTCATGTCATTATCGGTTATATGGAGATAGGTATAGATTCTTACTTCCTGATTCAGGGAAAGAGAAGATGTATGGGGATAGGCTATCTCCCACCCCATGCCATCATGATCTATCACTACACTGGTTGATGTATAAGACGCTACTGTACCACTGATAAAAGCAATCATGATTAGCCTTCCTAATCCTTGAAATCAAGGATGTAATTATTCACAATAACCTGATCTCCATCTTTGGCACCAGCTTCACGCAATGCCTTGTCCACACCCATCTTGTCTAATAACAATGCAAACTGATATGCCTGATCCGGATCATACAGATCATACTGATCGCAGAGATTATCCACCTTCTGCGATACAATCTTCCATCTGTTAGGTGCGTCTTTTTTCACATAGAAATCAGGACGTTTCGGTTCATAGCGGTAGACAACTGTTTCTTCAGCCGGTTCAGCATTTTCTTCTTCCTGTTTCTTAGCCTCATCAATGGCATCCATTGCCGCATAAAGAACTTCTTTTAATCCCTTATGTTCTATCGCAGAAACTTCATATACCTTTAAACCCGGATGTTTCTTTTTAAATTCATCCAGATATAAAGAAGCTATTTCATCATCCATTTTATTGGCAACGACAATCTGAGGCTTCTTTTCAAGCTCCTCATCATATCTTGCCAGTTCTTTATTGATGATTTCATAACATTCAGAAGGATCTCCGGCTTCACCAGACATATCAATGACATGAATCAGAACACGACATCTTTTAATATGTCTTAAGAATTCATCACCAAGACCTTTTCCATCGGCTGCACCTTCAATTAAGCCAGGCATATCGGCCAATACAAAGCCATGACTGTCATCGAGATCAACAACTCCGATATTCGGTTCAATGGTTGTAAACGGATATGCCGCAATCTCTGGTTTGGCTTTTGTCACGATAGAGAGAATGGTAGATTTACCTACCGAAGGAAAACCTATTAAACCGGCATCAGCCAACAGTCTTAATTCAATATTCAGATCGAGACTTTCACCGATTTCACCAGGCTGGGCATACTCAGGTGCATCGTTTCTGGCACTGGCAAAATGGTAATTGCCAAGACCGCCCTTGCCACCATGAGCGATTAACACTTTCTGATTAGGTTTTGTTAAATCTGCCAAGAGATCTCCATTAGCCGCGTTACGGATCATTGTTCCCAAAGGGACATGCACAATGACATCATCCCCGGATTTACCATGCATTTTCTTAATCAGACCAGGTGCACCATTGCCTGCTTTTACCGATTTGGTATAGCGCAGCTTGGTTAATGTAGTTTCATTCGTATCTACCGCAAACCATATATCGCCGCCCTTACCGCCATCACCACCGGCAGGTCCGCCATTTGGATAAAACTTTTCACGACGCCATGCAACAATACCACGGCCGCCATCACCTGCTTTTACATGCATGCGGATAAAATCAATCATTGCATCCTCCTTTCCAAAAAAAGCCCCTGATACAATCAGGAGCGAAAATTATAAGCTTAAGCCTCTTCAGGATAAACAGAAACCTGTTTCTTATCTCTGCCGAGACGCTCATATCTGACAATACCAGCAGCTGTAGCGAACAGTGTATCATCACCGGCACGCTTTACATTCTTGCCAGGCATAATCTTTGTGCCTCTCTGACGATAGATGATGGAACCACAATTTGTGAATTCGCCATCTGCTTTCTTGGCACCTAATCTTCTTCCTGCAGAATCTCTTCCGTTCTTTGTGGAAGATACACCTTTCTTAGATGCAAACAACTGCATATTCAGTGTGAACTTCATAGTATTTTACACCTCCGTTATTCTTATATAATCCTGATTTACTTCTGCGGCAGTCTGCAGTTCGATCAATCCTGTCTTCATAATCAGATCTGACGCTTCATCAGGCTTCTGAATATGAATTCTGACATATCCTTCATCAACGATAATGTCATCTTCCTTTAACAGCTGATCCACTGCATTTGCCAATCCCACTGCGATCCCGCTGACAACCGCACAGACCAGATCATGTCCATAATCATCAGAGCCTGCATGACCCTTTATTTCAAGTAAACTGATATGATCTTCTGTACGTGTAACGGTGATCCGAATCATGTTAACCCTCGATGGATTCAACAGTCAGCTTTGTATATGGCTGACGATGACCCTGTCTATGGTGTGTAGAACCCTTCTTGGCCTTGTACATGAAGATTCTGATCTTCTTGTCCTTGCCCTGTTTTACTACCTTGGCTGTGACCTTGGCACCTTCAACATATGGTGTTCCGATCTTTGTGCCGTCATTTGAAAGAAGGACTACCTTGTCAAATACTACCTCATCACCTGGTTCTGCGTTGAGCTTTTCAACAAAGATATCCTTGCCAGCTTCAACCTTGAGCTGCTTTCCACCTGTCTCGATAACTGCGTACATTTTTACACCTCCTGACATTTATCATAAGACGCGCCGTAGAGGGGACATTGCTGTACTTAACCCTTTTCCGTGCGGTTACAGACCTCATTCAAGAGGGCTGATAACGTAGATATATTACCTTTATGAAACTGTAAAGTCAATGAAAATTACAGAAGTCTTGAGACTTTACGGACAAATTTGCGGCGGTCTTTTTCCAGACAGTTCGTTAAGTCCTGCATGGCCGCATAAATCTTCAGTTTCTGATTCGTACTGTAGTCATTATCCAGTTCAACATTGACAACTGTCTTATTCATCGCAATACGGAAGTCTTCTTCACTCATGGTTTCACAACCATCCATGGAATCTTCAAATACCTGTCTGTTTTTCTCGTTATGTCTGCTCATATGTACTCCTTACAGGAATTCCTCTTTATTTTCTTCTGGTGTGACCGTAACGGTTTCTTCCTTAGCCAGGGCTTCATCAATGAGTTTCTGATAATCAAATCTCGATTCAAACTTCTCACATTTTTCCAGGGAAGGTTTCGTTACCGGATTCTTCGGATCAAATATCGTACAGCAGTCTTCATAAGGAAGAATACTTGTTTCATATGTTCCGATCTTACGGGCAAGATCTATGATCTCTACCTTATCAAAGCATACCAATGGTCTTAATACCGGCATCTTTGTGACTTCATTAATCACTGCCATGGACTCTAATGTCTGTGAAGCTACCTGACCAACGGATTCGCCTGTACCTATTGCCAGGCATCCGTTTTCCTTTGCAATTCTGTCGGCCAGACGGAACATCATGCGGCGCATTAAGGTTACTGCATAAGGATCCCCTGCTGTCTTATAGATCTCCAGCTGCAGATCCGTAAAATTAATGATATGCACCTTCATATGTCCCTGATAGGCAGAAGCCATGGATGCTAACTGCAGTACTTTATGTTTTGCATTATCACTTGTATATGGAGGTGAGGCAAAATGCACTGCCTCTACCTGAAGACCACGCTTCATCAGTTCATAAGCTGCGACAGGTGAATCTATACCGCCTGACAGCATCAATAATACTTTGCCATTGATGCCGGCAGGATAACCTCCTGCCCCCTGAATCTTGTTACCGGTAATATATGCAGCATCATTGTGAATCTCAATGCGGATCGGCAGCTCTGGATTATGGACATCCACCTTCAGATCCGTATTCTTTAATATTACCCCTGCAACGGCACGATTCACCGCGTCAGAGTGCATCGGATATGTCTTGTCATGTCTTTTGGTAATGATCTTGAAAGTATGTTTGCCTGATTCCTCTGCAATTCTGAGACACGTTTTTTCAATTGTCTCAATATCAGTAGACACCTTCTCTGTAAATGAGAATGAAGATATGCCGAATACTCTTTTTAATCTTCTTGTTATCTCTTCAGGATCGTGGTCATTAATCTTTATATAGATACGGTCATAGGTTCTTGTATATTCCATATCCGGCCAGTCACGGAACATATAACGGATATTATGATGCAGTCTTTTGATGAAATCCTTGCGGTTCTTACCTTTGGTGGATAATTCACCATAGCGTATCAGGACAGTATCGTATTTAACCATATTGTGAAATAATCTCCTTTAATGCCTGCAGAAACTTGTCTGTTTCAGCCATTGTGTTGTGATAGGAAAGTGACACTCTGATGCAGGAACTTGCCCGCTTTGATGAGAAGCCCATAGCGGTTAATACATAGCTTGGATCATCCGAACGGGAAGCACATGTACTGCGGGCACTGACCATAAAGCCTCTTTCATTCAATGCATTCTGCATGACTTCACTTGGTATCTTCTCATAGCTGAAATTGATGGTATTAGGAATTGCATCATCCGGAGAATTGATCTCTACACCATCAATAGCCCTCAGTCCTTCCTTGAGATGATCACTCATCTGCTTTACATAGTCATGGTACTTTGTGCCATTTTCAAGGGCTAATCTTAAGGTCTTGGCAAAGACCATATCTGCAGGAGCATTGCTTGTACCCCCACGTAATCCATCCTCCTGTTCGCCGCCATTGATCAATGGGATAAACGGCACAAATGTTTTTCGCACTAATATGCCGCTGCCCTTAACACCTTCTAACTTATGGGCACTGATCGAAGCAAGATCAATATTTGTCATGTCCAGAGGAACCTTGCCTATCGACTGGGTTAAGTCTACATGGAGATAGGCATGAGAATGTTTCTTGACGATCTCAGCAATCTCAGGAATCGGATTAATGGCACCGGATTCATTATTGACATACATAACAGAGACAAGTGCTGTATCTTCATCCAGAGCATTCTTAAGATCTTCTACATGAATCTTACCGGTATGATCAACCGGCAGATAGGTAATGCGGTATCCGAATACATCATGCATTTGTGCACAGGCATTCAGGATAGAAGAATGCTCTACATTTGTAGTAATAATATGTTTCTTATTCTTCTGGGCAAAACATACACCTTTAATGGCAGAAGAGTTGGCTTCAGAAGATCCGGAAGTAAAGATAATATCAGATGGATGTACTCCCAAAAGCCCGGCGATTGCTCCCCGGGCTTTTTCCATCATCCGATAGACTTCTGTACCTTCTTCATACAGAGACTCTGAATTTACATAATATGTTTCCAGAAGATGCTCATAAGTCTTCAGTACATCAGGATTGATATTGGTTGTACTGGCGTTATCAAAATAGATTCTATTCTGCACCTTTTGCATTCTCCTTAATCATGCTTTCATAATTACCTGGATGAATCTTCTCAATTGTCGCAATGGCAATTGTCAATGCCTGGGTATATTCCCCATTACGGAAACATAACTCAGAACGTGTTAATTCTGAATCAATATCCGCATAGGTTGAACGATACCTGTTGCCAAACACAATTGTATTTTCAACCATGACTACTGTTCCTACAACATTGTTGACATTGTTATAGAGCTTATAGATGAAATCCAGTGCTTCCTGTAAGGTTGCCTGTAATAACTGCATGTTCAGTGGCTTCTGTTCCATCAGATCCTGCAGAGAATGCAGATATTCATTGGCACGGGACATATCATTCTCATACTTTTCCGATATGTTAGGAAGCTTGTACTTACGGATCTTGACCTGCATCTGGTTCATGATGATTTCAAGCTTTACAAGCTGCTTTCTGGCTCTGTCTTCATCACCTGTTGCAGCTTCAATCTTCTTTCTGATCTCCTGTAATTTATCATTACATACATCATACTTCTGATTCAGATCATTTAATTCTGTCAAGACCTGAGAAGCTGGTGAATTATAGGCTCTGACAGTTTCAAATACCTTAGGCTTTCTCTTATTCAGATCCTGCAATTCATTGAACAAAGCAGATATTTCATCCGTCATGGACTTCAGTCCATACTTGTCACCCTTTGTATTATAAGCATTCTGAATATAGCGGGCATTATCATTGGCCTCGGCTACAAGCTTATCTGTTTCCTTTGTCAGACTGCGCATCTCATCATAGGCACTGCCTTCTGTCTTAATCGATGTTTCCATCTGTAGAAGTCTGCTCTTATAAGTTTCAAGATGTTCCCTGACGCCTTCCTGATTACCGTTTTTCAACTGATTCAGATCCTCATTCAGAGTTTCTGTAATCATATTCAGATTCTTATCAATATCGAGATGTTTCAGATAGACACCACGGTTCTTATCATGCAGATATTCTTTACGTACCTGTTCAAGAAGATTCGGCACAACCCCTCTTGCGTCTTCAAGCAGCTGCGGCATGGTATCAATCATATCCTCTAATTCATTCATGGATGTGCGGATAGAATCCAATTCATTATTGGCTCTGTCGAAATCAGAGGAATACATCCATTCTTCAAAAGTAGAGAACATCTTTTCCGTATCGGTAATCTTCTGTTCCACGGCATTCCAGTTATAGGAAAGACGGGAAGAATTTTCCTGTGCCTGACTCTTCAGAGCACGGAAACGGTTCTTCAGGTTTGTAACTTCCTGACGCTGTTGTGTTTCCTTGCTTAACAGACCATCAAGACTATGATTCAGATCTTCTACACTCTTTTCGGTTAAAGAGATATCAGATTCCAGATCCGTCATGATCTTATCTGCTTTTCTTAACTTGCCGGAAAGAATACTGTCTTCACAATCTCCAAGCTGATCAGAAATCTTCTTGATAGAAGCCTGGGTACGGTCAAAGGATTCTTTTACCTTGTTTACTTTTTCACTTTCATTCTGATCTACCCGGGCAATAGCGGCAGCCTTATTCATCTTAAAGGATAAAGGTACACTCTTGATATCGTTATACCGTTTTTCTAATCCTTCCAGTTCCTTACGATACTTTTTCGTTCTGTTTTTTTCTACAATCAGCCATACTGTTAAGAAAAGAACAAGAACAGCTATTCCAATCACAACTCTTATATCAGAGATAATACTCAGAAATTGACTCATATGATCCTACCTCGAAATCTACCTAGTAATCTTAACACAGAACTATGTGTTCTGTGTATGGTCTGTTCATGATATGAACTTCATATTATTATAGAATCATTGCATATTTATGCATGATTTTAACCTTTTTTATTGACTGTTAAGACAGGCAAGTCTATAATTTTCTACGCGTCAAATAATAGCAGCATGCAGAGTCATGCGCCAAGCGTTGCTAACAGTATATCTGCTGATGCAGTAGCCGGGCTGCTTCCGGTGAACCATCCCATAGCAACACTCCGCATTGATGATCTGTACCTGTTGTTGTTTCGCCAATGTCATAAGGAGGAAATAACACATGGCACGTTACACAGGTCCTGTTTGGAAGAAGTCCAGACGCTTAAGCTTCTCCGTATTAGAAACAGGCGAGGAGCTGAAAAAGAGACAGTATGCTCCTGGACAGCATGGTCCGACTAAGCGCGTTAAACTCAGTGGTTATGGTACCCAGCTTCGTGAGAAGCAGAGAGTCCGTAACATGTATGGTCTGAATGAAAGACAGTTCGCAAATTTATTCCAGAAGGCATCCAAGATGGATGGCATGGCTGGTGTAAACTTCCTGGTACTGCTCGAAAGCAGACTGGACAATCTGGTTTACAGAATGGGTTTTGCAAGAACACGCAAGGCCGCAAGACAGTTAGTCAATCACGGACATATTGCTGTTGATGGCAAGAAAGTTGATATCCCAAGTGCTGAGATCAAGCCGGGTCAGGTAATCTCTGTACGTGATAACGCAAAGAACTTTGCAGTTATCAATGAAGCACTTGAGGCTGCAGTATCTACACCGGCATTCGTTGATGTAGACAAGGACAACAAGAAAGGTACTTATGTAAGACTTCCTGAAAGATCTGAACTCAATCAGGAAATCAATGAAGCTCTCGTTGTCGAATATTACAACAGATAATAAGCTTCTTGCAGAAAAGCGCATGAAAATGCGCTTTTTTTATGTTTCTGTTACTAAAAAATCCGGATACTCCGGATTTTATGGAAATACATGTTCTTTCAGATAATGCCCTACCCCATCTTCCGTTACAGGATATTCGGTTATGACATCCGCATACTTCTTTGTCTCTTCACTGCCATTGATCATACATACACCAACACCAGCATCTTTAAGCATTTCCTTGTCATTATCCATATCACCAAATGCCATGACATCTCTGATAGAGATATTGTTCTGCCCTGCACATTTCCTTAAGGCCAAACCTTTGTTTACGCTTGGATCCTGGAACTCTATTAAGCCGGGATATGTAATCACTGCCTGGTATTTATCGGATGGATGTGCATGAATCCAGTCGAGCATCTCTTTTTCATGATCATCATAGCGGAACAGTATTTTATTGGCAGGAGCTGCACATAATCTGTCTTCATTTCCATGGGTATCAATGAACCGCATCTGGTTTCTTTCTATGGAAGCTACCTGTAATTGATCAATACCGGTTGCGACCATATGATCTCCTTCATAGATAGATGCGATCAGATGAAATGGCCGCATCAGATCCAGAATCTCATGCATGGTATCTGTAGATAAAGGATGAAACTGCTGTACACCTTCATGGAAACGATCCCATAACTGACCACCATTCATGCCAATCATGAAATCAAATTCAAAATCAAGCTTCCATTCCAGCCTTCTCTTCTTCATCTTTTCATCTGCCGGTCTGCCCGAGGCAATTCCAAAAAGAATACCTTCTTCATGTACTTTTTCAAGCATTTCTCTGGTTAATGGCATCATACCGGCAGCGCCTTTTGGAACCAATGTCCCATCAATGTCACATGCAATCATCTTAATATTCATAGCTAATTCCTCTATCATTATTTTACATTGAAAAAAGATGAGAAACAGTAAGCTCTCATCTTTCAAATAAATGACATGTATTCTTTCTGCCATTTAATTCATAAGTAATATGAATACCATCATGAACAGATACATGTAATACCTTTGCATGTGACATGCGGCGGTAATATTCATACTTGGCAGCCATTTTGGAAGTATAGGAACCCGGATTATCGGATGTTAAGAATACATTTCCAAGTAATGCGTCCAGCATAGCCAGATCATCTTTCTGCTTGTCATTCAGCTTGATATTATTGTCTCTTAAAAAGAATACATCCGGATCAGATCCATAAGCTCTGCCATTCAATTCCCTTCTTGTTACTATATTGGTAATGGCATTCTTTGTAGAGGTACGTTCTCTGTGGAAAGCACGCATGATCCATATATCATCCCAATCCAGTGACACATCGCAGGAAATACGGCAATAGTCCACATATCCGAATGCCGGCATGACCGGAACACCACATCCTAATATCTGCATGTCACCGCAGTCTTCTCTGATCATCTTCATAGCCCGGATCATACGCCCTGCCCTGGTTTCCTGACTGTTTCCAAATGGAGCAGCACCATAGAGGAAATCAAGTTTTACAAGATCAAATCCCCATTCCTCATGTACTTTCTTCAAAGATTTCTTCACATAGTCGATAACTTCCGGGTTATCGATATCCAGTGAATAGAATCCTGACCAGTTACAGCCAAGTTTCCAGTTATCACCATTAACCTTTAAAAACCAGTCCTGATGATTCTGATACAGCTGTGACTTCTCTTCTGCGACAAATGGTGCTAACCATAATCCTGCCTTAAAGCCTGCTTCATGAATCTTATCTGCGGCAGCTTTCATGCCTTCAGGAAACTTATTATGATCCGCTTCCAGCCAATCTCCTACATATGGCTCCCAGCCATCATCAATCTGAAACAAATCACCTTTTTCAAATAGTTTTGTACATCCCTCAAGATCTTCTTCAATAGAATCCTGATTGATATTCTGATAGCGGTTGTACCAGGAAGAATACCCATACAGTTTATCGGTAACCGGTGGATGAACGTTTAATGCATCAAACCATGCATCAAACACTTCCTGTTCATCCCCTTCTGCATAGAACAGATCAAAGGCATGATACTTCTCTGATACATGCAGACCTTCACAATCCCTGTCAATGCTTAATACCTGTCTGTTGGCATCATATTGAAACATCGTATAGCCTGGTGTTTCATCTAATGAGGCAAATAACCTGTATTGATTACCCTTGCGGAAATAACACCAGCTGAAGCCATGGGTAATGCCTTTTTTATTTGGATAATTGACAAAGTGATAGTCACCATATCTGTCAAAAGAATATGTATCAATTAACTTCTTTGGAATGCCATGCATGCCCCTGATCCGGTCATGTATGGAATACTCTGGAGATACCGTCCATGTCTGATAGCCATTCATGAATATCTTTTCATGAGGATCTGTGTTCACACTGACAATGGCATGTACACGTTTTAAAACAGAATCCTCAGGAAGAGAAACAATGATATGATTCTCTCCCTTGTTTAATTCTTCTGTTTCATGTATTTCTGATTTATCGCTCAGAACGTTCCAGTCAAGCCGCATGATCTGTTTCTCCATGCTTTACTTTCAGTTCTTCATTCATTTCATCAATCTTCTCATCCGTCATCTTGAACTTGTTTCTGAAGACAAACATTGCGATGATCAGAAGAATAATAGGAATGATTGTCATTAACATTCTTAAACCGTTAATAGTTGAAGCTGACTGCTTTACAATTTCGGCATTGGCAGATGTAGAAGAAGAACCTGTAAAGTGTATCAGATCCAGACCGACACCAGCTAAGAATACAGCAAATCCGGAAGCTGCCTTAACAACAAATGTCTGCATGGAGAAGATAACGGATTCTTCTCTCTTGCCTGTCTTTAATTCACCATAGTCTACAGAGGCAGAAAGATAAACAGTTGTTAATACAGTCAATATGCCGTTAGATACAAATACAAACAGACCGCAAATGCATATGACAAGCATATTCGTAGAAAGACCTGTATAGCATGCAAGCAGGATCAGAAGATAACCGACGATTTCCAAAGAAAGGCAGAGCTTGAAAATAGACTGGTTGGAAAACTTCTTTCTTAATAAAGGATACACAGCCATCATACCAAGAATCTGACCAGCACCACCTACGGCATTGAATAAAGCCTGGTTATTCGCCCAGTTAGTACCACTGACATCATACTTAAAGAAGTAGATTAACAGGTTAGAAGTAATATACAGCGCTGTATTAATCAGAATAATGCATATAACTACAACCAATGCCTGATCATTATGGAATAATGCCTTGAACATGTCTTTGACATGCATGTTAGCCGCATCATTTTCCTGTTCCTTTAATGTTTCAGATTCTGTCTTTTCTTCTTTTAATGCAACAACCGTAATTGTTTCAAAGATGGCAAATACGATTGCGACAATCAATGCCAGAATAGAGAATCCCCTGGCTTCCTGTTCAGGAGCGATACCACCGCCGAATAACTGCACAGCCTTCATCGCAAATACTGTGATAATCGCATTACCGATACCTGCACAGGTTCTGCCGACAACAGACATTGTTTCACGGTCTTTCGGCTCACTTGTGACAGCCGGAATAATTGACCAGAATGGAATATCCATCATCGTATAGGTAACACCCCAGAGAATATAGATAACCGCAAAGAATACCTTTAAGCCTGTTCCGGTAAAATGAGAAGCTGAGAACAAGGCATACAGGACAAAGGCATTCAGAATTGTACCTGAGAAGATCCATGGTCTGAATTTACCCCATTTGGACTTTGTCTTGGCAACGATGATACCCATAAACGGATCGTTAGCCGCATCAAAGATACGGGCAATCAGAAGAATGAGACCGATAAATGCGGCATCAAGATGCAGGACATCCTGATAGTAGTACATGACATAGCCGGATGATAAAGCGTACACCATGTCTTTGCCTACAGCACCAATGCCATAAGCTGCTGTTTGTTTTTTGCTGAATTTCATGATGATTTCCTTTCTTTATAATCTGATGATTAACGGAATTTCCACGTCTTCCGTAACAGATGTATGGAATGTAACAGATGCTTTTCCAACCTGACCGGTTGTACGCACGTAAGTGCCGCTCATACCGCCTTCCAGAGTCACAATATCCGGGCCAATTAATTCAACCGGACCACTGGTCGTTATCTGAACCGGATCCTGGGCATAAGAGACTAGATTATCATAGGAATCTAATTCCCTGATTCTGAAGGATGCCATATCCCATGTATCTCCCTCTTTTAATTCGGTATGAGAAGCCTTTACTTCAAGATGTCTCTTTGTATCAGGTGTACGGATAATGGTTTTAATAACTTTTCCATCTTTGACAGCTTCAAATTTCCAGGCAGTAGAACCGCCTCCCCAGCCGCCTACATATTTGCCATAAAGATCTACACCTTCAGAGTACTGCATATGATATCTCAGCATGCACCAGCCAAGCTTCAGTACATCTTTCTTAGGCATATCCGCAAGGCCATATTTCTGGGCAGATAACAATGCTTCATGGACAAGCTGTTCCTGATTACCGCTTAATCCTTCTTTACTCTTGAGCAGTTCCCCGATCGTATCATCTATCTTTACAGGTCCGTGTTTCATTGCCGAGAATCTTTCATCTGCCTTAAAGCTCTTTACAAATTCATCGTTCTTATACAGTCTGACTTCATCCGCATTTGTGAATGCCCAGACTGTATCAAGATGACCGCCATCATAATCACCGATATCCATGGAACTTCCAACTTCTAATACCGGTGTATCATCCGATTGTGATGCATAGACAGAAGCTGCTAACTTTGGATTACGGAAGAAATCCATGACTCCGTGATAGCACATTCTGTCACCGCTTCCGAAATCCTTATGGGTCTGATAGTCAAACATGCACCATTCGAATACCCCGGCATGTTCATGATCTGCCATCGCATCATTTATGACTCTTGCATGTCTCAGGGCATGTTCCTGTCTTCTTTCCATACGGTCAGAAGCTTTGGTTGGAAACATGTGACCATTGGCTTCTGTAATTAACAGAGGTTTCTTCAGATCTTCCTTCTTTACAACATCTTTCTTTTCTTTGCATCCCGGATTCATTCCGGTATGAGAGAAATCATTGTATCCATATACATCTTCCAGAAGACTGCTCTTTTCAAGATACCGTACACCTGATGTAGGCCTGGATGGATCTAATCTGTGAGCCATTTCATTGGTAGCTCTGTATAAGGCATCATCATCCAGGGATTCATTAATACGTACACCCCATAAGAATATGGAAGGATGATTGCGATACTGCAGTACCATTTCCTTGGTATTCTCTACTGCCTGTTTCTTCCATGCTTCATCACCCAGGTGCTGCCAGCCCGGTATTTCCGTAAAGACAAGCAATCCCAGTCTGTCACAGGCATCTATGAAGTATTGTGACTGCGGATAATGCGAAGTTCTTACCGCATTCACATGCAATTCTTCTTTTAAGATTCTGGCATCTTCTTCCTGCATGCTTGCCGGAGCTGCATATCCTACATACGGGAAACACTGATGTCTGTTTAAACCTCTGATAAAGTATGGCTTGCCATTTAAGAGAATATTGTTTTCATCTGTTTCTATTGTTCTGAAACCAAATGTATATCTCTGTTCGTCTTCTTCCTCACCTTTTAAATGAATGACAAGCGTATAGAGATCAGGATGTTCTGGTGACCATGACTTAACGGAATCACAAGGAATAGAGACATGACGTTCATATGCTTTTATCGTCTTACAGGCAATAACCTTTTCCTTGTCAATCACTTCAATCAAAACATCTTCATTTCCTTTTGTGCCATCTAATGTCAGCTGTACATCCACGGTATGAAGATCAGGGGTTGTGATATAGGCATCCGCAATCAATGCGGATGGTCTTGTGTCCAGCTTTACATCTCTGTAAATACCGCCATATGTCAGATAGTCAATGACATATCCGAATGGAGGAACACTGCTGTTTTCAGTTGTATCAAGCTTTACCGTAACTGTATTATCCTGATCATAATCAATCAGATCAGTGATTTCTGCTTTGAAAGCCGTATATCCGTTTCTATGCGTCAGTAATTCTTTGCCATTGAAGTATACGGTTGCGATATGAGCAGCCCCGTCAAAGATCAGAAAATGTCTTTTTCCTTTATCTTCCGCATTGAATTTCAGCTTCTTACGATACCCGCATACCATCTGATAGGACTTTGGATCTGCATCATGCAGCGGTACTTCTTTTACGGTATGAGGAATACGTACAATCTCTTCTGATTTACCGCCATTCAGAAATTCATCTGTCCATTCATGTGTAAATTCCCAGTCATTATCTATGATTTTCATCTTTATCCTCCGTTATGCCGTTCATGACAATATCCATCATTTCAAGACATGCATCTTTATAAGTAATACCTTCCTGTTTCAGATGATCTGTGGAAAGAAAGCTTTCAAAGGATGCCGTGATCATCTGTCTTAATACAGGAATGGAAATAGAGCGTATATTATGTTCCTTCATTCCTGTTTCCAATAACCCGATAACAGGTTCCCAATTGTTTTCCAATTGTCTCTGCAGGTTCTTATAGACTTTTGGATATTTTTCATGAAGATCTGATAACATGCGGAAGTCAAACACTTCAAACTGTTTTGGCATTGCGATCATAACCTGACGTACTTTTTCTTCATATGGAAGATCAGATGCGATGATATCCTGCTTGCTTTTCTGAATCTCCTTATAGCCTGTGTCAATCATGGCATTCAGCATTTCTTCTTTTGAAGAATAGAATGTATAGATTGTTTTCTTGGCCATATGCAGGTCTTTGGCAATATCATTCATCGTGAACTTCAATCCCTGCTTACGGAATTCTTCAGCCGCACACTGCAGTATTTCTTCTTCTTTATCCATTTTGGAAACCAGTTTTATCTTTCTGGTTTCCATTCTAATAGCATGTAAGCGTTTACGCAAGCCCTTACATTTAATGTTTTTTACATGTATACAGGAATGTAAAAAAAATACCTGTTTTTAACAGGTATCCGGTTTAAATATTTGCGTCCATGTAGCGGTGAATGATAACACGGATGATATCCGCTGCCAGCTTGGGATCATCGTTGCATACAACGTATTTGTACTGACCGATCATTTCCATCTCACGGGAAGCCTTGGCTAATCTTTCCTGAATGATTTCCTCAGGTTCTGTAGCTCTGCCACGGATTCTCTTTTCCAGCTCTTCCATGTTTGGCGGAACGATGAAGATTGTCAAAGCATCCTTGACCTTCGCTCTTACCTGCTGGCACCCCTGCACTTCAATTTCCAGGATAACATTCTTGCCTTCATTGCGAAGCTTTTCTACTTCCGCTACTGGTGTCCCGTAATAGTTTCCGACAAATTCGGCCCATTCCAGCAGTTCGCCATTATCTCTTGCACGTTCAAATTCTTCTCTTGAAACAAAATGATAATTGACGCCATCTACTTCCCCCGGGCGCTGCTTTCTTGTTGTTAAAGAAACAGAATAAGCAAGTTTCAGATCAGGATCATGAATGAACTCTTTTAAAATGGTCCCTTTTCCGACACCGGACGGACCGCTTAATACAATTAGTAACCCCTTCTTAGACATTGTAAATCCTCCATGTGTAAGATTACCCTTTATCTGTACTTTCGTCAATCATGGTATAATCAGGTTCACGGCAGGTAATATATATGGCATTAGATGGTATTTTATTACATAAAATAATTCCGCAGTTACAGACACGTCTGCCTATGCGGATACAGAAAATATGGCAGATTTCTTCTACCGAAGTTTTATTCCAGGTTCACGATACCAATGGCAAAGAACAGATGCTGATATCAACACACTCTGTTTACAATCGTCTTTTAATCACAAAAAGATCTTATCCTACGCCTTCTGAACCGGGTAATTTTGTCATGGTATTAAGAAAGTATCTGGAAGGAAGTGTCATTGAAACCATTGAACAGGCTGGTTTAGACAGATGGTGTACGATGCATATCCGTCATCATAATGCAATTGGTGATTTAGAGTATCTGGATCTCTATGTAGAGTTAATGGGCAAGTATGCTAATGTGATATTAGTCAATGATGCCAACATCATCATCGATGCCTTAAAGCGTATTCCTCCCTTTGAAAATAACCGTAGAACCATACAGCCTGGTGCGCAATTTACACCGGTTCCTGATCAGAATAAAAAAGATCCTTTCACAACAGATCTCATTGACCCTGAACAGTCACTGACGAAACAGTTTGCCGGATTCTCTCCATTCTTGGCGGAAGAGACAGAATACCGCATGATGCATGGACAGTCATTCCATGATGTCATGAAAGAAATAGAAGACAGTGACAGGCTGTATATAGCAGAAAACAAGAATCAGACAGTCTTTCACTGCATTCCTTTAACGAGTATTGGTTCCTGTAAGTCCTATCCGTTGTTTGAGGGATTTGATATTCTCTATTATCACAAAGAAGAAAAAGACCGCATTAAAGAAATATCCGGTGATCTGTATCACTTTGTGAGAAGAGAATTAAAGCATCAGAAACAAAAATTACCAAGACTGTATCAGGAATATGACACTGCCAGGGATTGTGATAAATGGAAGTTGTATGGGGATCTTCTGTATACCTATCAGATTACCGATACCAAGGGTGAATCTGAGATTACTCTGAAATCCTATGAAGATGGTTCGGATGTCCGTATTCCATTAGATCCAAGATATAATGGCAGTGATAATGCCCGCAGATGTTATCAGAAGTACAACAAGTTAAAGAAAGGACAGTCTCATTTAGAGGAACAGATATCTATCTGTGAAAATGAGATACATTACTTTGAAGGATTACTGGAACAACTGGATCTTGCGGATTTCAATACAGCGCAGGGTATTCGTGATGAATTAGTCAGAGAAGGATATCTCAAGGATAAGAAGAATCATAAATCAAAGAAGAAAAAGAAACAGGAACAGATCCAGCTTCACAGTATCACTTTCCATAATACGGAAATACAATGGGGACAGAACAATCTTCAGAATGAAGCACTGACATGGCACAATGCGAGAAAAAATGATATCTGGCTTCATGCCAAGGATTATCATGGTGCTCATGTTGTGATTCATAATGATCATCCGGATGAAGAAACATTACGCCTGTCTTCAGAGATAGCAGCTTACTATTCTGCCGGCCGTCATTCTTCTTCCGTACCTGTACAATACTGTCCGGTTAAAAACCTAAAAAAAATACCAGGCGCAAAACCCGGTATGGTACAGCTTGGAAGCTATCATACAATCTATATAGATCCTGAGGAAGAGGATCTTATCAAAGCAGGTATTACACTTTAATATCTGCTTTTTCTGCGATTTCTTCTAACTTATGTACTTCATACATACGTAATCTGCGGTATTCTCCCTGATGGAGATGTCCCAGATCCAGGAAGGCATATCCAATACGGTTTAATCTTGTCACTTCACAATGGAAATACTCCATCATTCTCCGTACTTCCCTGTTTTTTCCTTCCTGAATAGTAATATGAAGCAGTGTCTTGTTTCTGGATTTACTCCGGGAAAGAATTTCTACCTCCGCTGGTAAAGTCGTATAGTCATCGATAGGAATGCCTCTTTCAAGTGCAGCACACATATAATCTTCCAATACACCTTTAACAGCTACTTCATAGGTCTTACGGATATGAGAACGCGGATGCATCATCAGATTGGCAAATTCACCATCATTGGTCATTAAGAGAATCCCGGTTGTATCATAGTCTAATCTTCCTACCGGAAAGATTCTTTCCTTTACATCCGGGAAACAGGACAGAACCGTATCTCTGCCATGATCATCCGAAACAGCACTGATTGTCTGTTTTGGCTTATTCAAAAGATAATAGACTTTCTCTTCTCTGCCATGCAATGGTTTCCCATCAACCTCTATACGATCTTCAGGACTTACCTGTATACCCATCTCAGTCACCACGTGCCCATTGACTTTTACTCTGCCCGTCCGGATCAGATCTTCTGCTTTTCTTCGTGAGGCAATGCCTGCCTGTGCTATTGCTTTCTGTAATCTTTCCATAATACTCCTAATGATGATTCTTGCTGCCCCAGAAGGCATTTCCCTGCAGAGAATAATCGTTCATGATCAGAATCGGTATTCTTCTGAATCTGGTCTCTTTCTGCGCTAATATCCGGCATGCCGTTAATCTTTTACGTCCATCCGTACAGACATACCCTGTTTCTGTTTTATTGACATGTACAGGTATGGCAATACCTCTTTTTGCGATAGAGTCGAGAAGAATACCAGGATCTTCTTCTTCAAATGAAATTGTATCGATATCGACTGTTGTATTAATCATAGTTATTTACGGTTATGACACTGGCAAACGGCAGTAAGGCATACTGTTTCAGAAAGTCTTCTGCTTTCTGAATATGTACTCTTCTGCCATAGACAGCATTGTAAAACTGAAAGGTCCCATCATGTCTGTTACGGTAAGCGGTATAATGTGCGCCCCGGTTATGCTGGTAAAGCAGAATGCCGTAATCATGTGCTTTCATCTGCTTTACAGCAATTGAATTAGAAGGCAGGGATACATGTACTTTTAATCCCTGTTTTCTTAACCAGTAAGCAAGCAGATACTCTTCCTGTCCTGCAAGTCCCCCTAATATAAGGGTTCTGGAAAGACCTTCAGCACACTTCTGCATGGTTGTATAGCGATGACACATCTTTAAAAGATTATAGGCAGCGATCCATCCGCATCCCTTCTGTTCTGTATCAAACCAGCCAAAGGGAATATCCTTCATTAATCCCTGATTGATCAGGTATCCCTCTTCATCAAAACAGGTATCAGGAAGCTTTAACCGCCATGGTTCCACAACCTTCATATAGCCATCACCACGTTCATAGCATCCTTCATTCTGTAAGATATTCCGGTATTTCATATCATCTGTATCAATCAGAATCTTTTCCGGATGGTATCTTTTCACTGCTGTTTCCAGCATCCTGGAAACATAACGTTCTGGCTCATGTAAATCTGTTAGCTCTGTAAGCAGATGAATACAGACAACAGAACCTTCAGCACTTTCCTCATAATGGAAGGATTCACCGGGAAACATGCTGAAATGACATTTCACTTTATTCTTCATCCCACTTGGAAGGCGTATGCTTTTTGATATATGCAAATGCCTTATGCATTAAATCTGCATCATTATCATATGTAATCAATGCGGAAGCCTGAAGCTGATTGACCCATGCCATCTCTGATACTTCTTCTTCCTGTACCTTTGGTGTGCCGCCATTAGGATAGGCAAGGAAATAGACAACTTCCTTGATCACACCTGGTTCTGGTGAATATTCTGTTGTTTCACGGAAATCCTTTTCAAAAGTCACTTCAAGACCGGTTTCTTCTCTGATTTCTCTGGCGGCTGTTTCCTTTTCCGTTTCATTGCCTTCTACATGTCCCTTTGGAAAGCACCAGTGCCCCTGGACCTGATGGATGGCAAGAACCTGCAGTTCTCCTTCATGATAGCGGGCTATAACTGCCCCACACGACTTCTCTTTTTTCATGATATTACCTCCAGTTCATTTTACATCCGATTACAGATTATAAACCAAGTATATCTGCAGTCTTTTCAGCATCATCCAATACCGAGGCAAACTTATCCAGAGCTGTATTGATCGGTTCTGGTGTAGTTAAATCAACCCCGGCATGCTTAAGCTCTTCTAATGGATAAGCAGAACTGCCCATGGAAAGGAATTCCAGATATCTCTTTACGGCCGGTTCGCCTTCTTTGAGGATTGCCTGCGAGATGGCAGAAGCGGAAGAATATCCTGTCGCATATACATAGACATAGAATACATAATAGAAATGCGGTATTCTTGCCCATTCATACTTCACGGCATCATCAAAGACAAGATCTTCGCCAAAATAGAGCTTTACTAATCTAGCATAAAGATCATTCAGGGCATCAGAAGTAAGTGTTTCTCCTCTTTCCACCATTGCATGAGCTTCTTTTTCAAATTCCGCAAACATTGTCTGTCTGTATACAGTACCCTTGAATCCTTCCAGATACTGGTTTAACAAGGCTAATCTTTCATGAGGATCCTCTTCTTTCTTTAACAACTGTTCAATCAGAAGATTTTCATTCACGGTCGAAGCTACTTCTGCGACAAACAGAGAGTAATTGGAATACTGGGCAGGCTGATGGTGATTGGTCAGCCATGAATGCTGGGAGTGTCCCATCTCATGAGCTAATGTAGATACGGAATCAAGAGAACCGGTAAAGTTCAGCATGATGAATGGATTGGAATCATAGGTGCCGCTTGAAAAGGCGCCGCTCATCTTTCCCTTGTTTGGATAAACATCAATCCAGCCATCCTCATAAGCCTTCTTTACCCTGTTTACATAATCTTCGCCAAGTGGTGTTACGGCATCTATTACCATCTGTTTTGCCTGTTCATAAGTATAGGAAGCTGCACTGCCTTTTGTTAAAGGAGCATAGAGATCATAGTAATGCAATTCATCTACACCAAGTAATCTCTTTCTTAATCTTACATAGCGGTACATGACATCCATACGGTTATGGATTGTATCAATCAGATTGTCATAGACGGATTCCGGAATATTATCTGATGCCATAGACATCTGTCTGGAAGAGTCATAACCTCTGAGTCTTGCCTCCGTGACACTGCCCTTGACACATCCGGCATAGGTTTTGGCAAATGTATGAATATGCTGTGCATATGTCTTATACAGGGAATCAAAAGAATTCTTTCTTAATATGCGGTCATTACTGTTCTGAAGCATGATATAAGAAGAAGATGTTACTTCATGTTTTCTGCCATCTTTATCTTCTGCTTCATCAAAGACAAGATCCGCATCCATGAGTGCTTCTGCCGTCTCTTCCGGATTATGCAGTACTTCGCCAAACTGAGCGATGATATTCTCTTCTTTCTTGCTTAATGTATGTGCTTTTTCTCTTAAAAGATCCTGTAAGGCAAACTGATAGTCTTTTAATACCGGATCATTCACAATTGTATCTAATGTATCCTGATCCAGACTCAGAATCTCAGGTCCTGCATAGGATACAGCTGCCTGATACTTTACAAGCAAGGACATGGCTTCAGCCTGCATGGACTGTCCTGCGGCATCTCTCATATCTTCGGCAGCTCTTAATTCCCCATAGCAGTAAATATCATTCAGCTTTCTTTCATAAGCAGTCTGATTCTTTAAAAATGCAGCGATTGTTTCCGCATTGTTTAACTTTCCTTCATATGCGGTTAATTCCGGCATCTTATTTTCAGCTTCTTTTAAAGCTTCTTTCCATGCCTCATCACTTTTGAATAAAGTAGTAAGATCCCATTGATAAGCCGGATCCATATCTTTTCTTTCTTTTAAATCACTCATAGCTTCCTCCATTTACGCTTTGTATTTCCTTTTCTAATGCGGATGGCATATGCCTTGCCCCGCGCACATTACTTACACCATACTTTTTTAACATCTTCCGGTTAAACATACCATCTTCATATTTTACTAACTTATGGATACGCATCATCTTCGTATGTCTCGACATGCTTTGATCATGAACCGGTATATCTGTTTCAGTTACTCTGCAGAGATACCGTATCTCTCCAAACGGCATACCATAATAAATATAAATCAGATCTCCGTTATGTACATGGAAAGTCTGTCCCCAATATAAATCATCTTTTAAGGAAAAGGCATGATCCAGATCAAAATAACGGGGATTGGCAGGAATGATCCAGCTGTGTTCTGCAAGCTTTGAATCAATTCTGCCATTGACAAGGTTACGGCTGCTATCTATAAGCTTCATAATTTCTTCATCAGAATATGTATCATCCATGATAACGGATATCCAGTTCTGATGATTCATATGCCAGCCGGGATAAATACCTTCTTTTTTGATAAGATCTGACACTCTGTCTGACTTCAGATTCATGATTTCACATGTTCCTTTACCTTCATCAATCTTTTCTCTTTGTACTTCCATGACCAGGGCATACCATTTATCGGTATGAACTGGTCTGTAAGCCGTGTAATAAGGATATTTCCGGAAAGGATGATACATGGTATCTCCATAGGTTTCCTGTATCTTTTTATCCAGACGATTGGTCTGGTTAAAGATATACGGTACTTTATGAAAGCAGCGGGATGCTATATCTTCTAATACGGAAAGATATCTCTGCCGGATATCAGAAGCGTAATTACCAAGCTGTCCAGACCGGTGTATGGCAGTATAGACATCACCTGTTTCCACATCAATGACATTTCCATTAACAAGACCATCTTTATCTACCGTGATCTCTGCATGCATGGAATCTTTGTTCAGATCACAGGTAAAGATATACTGATCATCATGTTTTCGAAATCCATACTGCATTAACTTATCCCTGTCAGGACGCATTCTTAAAAAGAGATCACTTTCCAAACTCATATATAACCTCAACGCCATCTATTATGACATTTCCCTGTTGTTTCGTCATGCCCGGGGCACGTATAATAAACCACAGGATGGTGTAACATGCAGAAAAAAGCATTTGATTCAGCAAAATACTTACAGATTCAAAGAGAGAACATTTTAAAGAGAATTGATCTGTTCCATGGCAAGCTCTATATGGAATTCGGCGGCAAGATCTTTCAGGATTATCACGCTGCCAGAGTCTTACCGGGATACGATCCGGATAATAAAATCAGATTACTGCAGGAATTAAAGGATCAGGTAGAACTTTTAATATGCATTAATGCAAATCAGATTGAAAGTACCAAGGTCAGAGGAGACCTGGGTATTGCCTATGATCAGGAAGTATTGCGTATGATTGACCGCTTCCATGAACTCGGCTTTGATTTATGTTCGGTTGTCATAACCCAGTATCATCATCAGAATGGTGCCGATGCTTTCCGCCGTCAGTTAAGAGATGCCGGCATTGCGTCCTATCTGCATTATCCGATTGCAGGATATCCGGCAGATGTAGATTATATTGTCTCAGCCAAGGGACTTGGCCAGAATGAATATATCCCTACCCAGAGGAATCTTGTTGTTGTCACAGCCCCGGGTCCCGGTTCAGGCAAGATGGCAACGTGTATCTCCCAGCTCTATCATGATTATGCTCATGGCATATCTTCCGGTTATGCAAAGTTTGAAACATTCCCAATCTGGAATCTGCCGCTTCATCATCCGGTGAATCTGGCCTATGAAGCAGCGACTGCAGATCTCAATGATGTCAATATGATTGATCCTTTCCACTTAGAGGCATATGGGAAAACAGCAGTCAACTATAACCGTGACATAGAGATTTTCCCGGTATTAAACCGCATGATAGAAAAGATCATGAAGCACTCCCCGTACAAGTCTCCTACAGATATGGGCGTCAATATGGCAGGTTTCTGCGTTATTGATGATGAAGCAGCACAATATGCCGCAAAACAGGAAATTATCAGAAGATACTTCCAGACGCTGGTCTTGCAAAATAAAGACGAACATGCGGAAGCGGCATTGAACAAGCTGAACCTTCTGATGCATGAATGTTCTCTTTCCCCTTTAGAAAGATCCGTAGTCTTACCAGCACGTAATAAAGCCAATGACACAGGATTACCGGCAATGGCACTGGAACTGCCGGATGGAACCATAGTCACAGGTAAAACATCATCCTTATTCGGACCAAGTGCATCGACTTTAATCAATGCATTAAAGAAATCTGCAGGTATCGATGAAGAAACAGATCTGATTGATAAAGATTCCGTTACCCGCATTCAGAACTTAAAGGTAACAGGTCTTCATAACCGTAATCCCCGTCTGCATTCCGATGAAGTATTAATCGCACTGGCTATGGCTTCGAAGACCAGCAAAGCTGCTGAAAAGGCATTATCTGCCCTTCCTCTTCTCCATGGCAGTGAAGCCCACAGTACCGTCTATATGCCGCATGAAGATGCGGCTATCTACAGACGCTTAGGCATCAATGTCACATGTGATCCTAATTATCAATACAAGACGCTGTATCATAAAAACTGATGTTTTAGATAAATGAAATCTTCTTTTTAAAAGAAATTTCAGTTTTTTTGAGGGTTTTGCCTTTTTTCTGCATATATATAAACAGAAAAGGAGATTGTTACTATGACAAATAATGATTATGCAGTAGTACTTTATGAAAGCGTCATGCGTTACATGCTGGAGAGAGGCAGCAATCAAATTGTGATTCCATTACTGAATCAAATGTTTTTTAGGGAGCATCCATTGGATGAATCAGCCTCTGTAAAAGTGGTGCATCATCCAAAGGGACTTCCGGATAAAAGAGACCTTCCGTTTAAAGGCTTTCTGATTCAGGTGTTAATAAACAATAAGCCGTATAATCTTGGTTTTTCATTAGACGGGTTATTGTAAAAATCTGATTATTCCCTCCATATACACGAAACAGGCAGATCCACATATCTGCCTGTTTCACTTATTTTAAAGGAATACCAAGAACTATTAATCCCTGTGCCAGGGAATAGGTTTCCATAACACCCTTCTGTTCCTTCTTTAGGAATGTCTGATCAGATATCAGGGTATCAGAAATGATAAAGAAGACAGTTCCGATAAAGCTGATCAGAGAACCAGTCTGACTCATCCATGCAAGTAAAGAAAGATAACTCATTATGACAATGCATCCCATATATATTAATGACGGGTATTTTAAGGATACAGGGGCATGACACCAAACTTTACGAATATAGAATATAGTAAAGAAAATATAGGGAATGACACAGAGAACTGCTGTTAAGAAAGCAATATCTTTTACCATCATTCCAAATACATCACAATAAGAGATATGTGCTGCCAGGAAACAGAATAGTCCGGCCAGGTTTCTTTTACCTGTCTTTTGTATCAGTAAGATATCGCCTGCCCAGGATAGTAATAAAGCCAGATACAGGGTATGCATTGTATTATGATCCAGATACAGGATACCCATTAATAAAGGCATCAGAAGAATCTTTGCATATCTCTTGCGATGATGTTCACTGGCATAGGAATCTATGATAGAAGCAAGGATGTAAATACACCATAAGAAGGTTTTCACTTTTCCTCCTCAATACCAACCGGTTTATCATCCGGACGCAGTTTTCCTTCCAGGAAATGCTTTCTGCATAAAGCTATGTACTCATCATTTGCGCCAAGCATTACCTGTGCGCCTTCTCTAACAATACCATGTTCATTATATCTGGCATTGCAGGTGGCTTTCTTGCCACACCAGCATACTGTTTTTACTTCACTGATAACATCTGCGATCGCAAGCATTCTTTCACTGCCTTCAAAAAGATTCAACTGGAAGTCTGTCCGTAACCCATAGCACATAACCGGAACATTCAGATCATCAACGATATGAGCCAGAAAGTCTACCTGTGCTTTCTTTGCAAACTGGATTTCATCTACAATAACTGCATCATATTGAGAGATATCTTCATCTTTCATATGACAGACATCACTTAATAAAACACATTCTCTTTCGAGACCAATCCGGGAATGAATGACATTCTTTCCATCTCTGGTATCCAGATTTGTTTTAGCAAGAAGTACCTTCTGTCCTCTTTCTCTGTAGTTGTATTCTGCCATCAGGGCATTTGCGGACTTGGAACTTCCCATCGCTCCATAATAAAAATATAACTTAGCCATACATCCTCCGTTTACTGGTCGTATTCTCCATATTCACAACCGATATGACCTGCTTTCAGATCATCAATCAAAGTACCTGTGTGCTTATCAAATAACTGAATCCTGGCAATGCCATTCCCGCCATTCCATAAATGATGATACCGCTTTTCACCATCCGGTGCCTCATAATTTACAAACAGCATATCTTCTTTATGGCAGGACGCATCCGTAATCATACGGGAATCATGATTGGATAAATCAATATGCCATACTACATCTGTATCCGTTTCATGACATTCAAACTGAATATGCGGCTGTTCCCAGATCTTGGAGAAATTGTAATCATATTCAACCCCGTCATGTAAGAACCCGCCTAATAGCTTTCTGTCCATGGCAATACCGAATGCCTTTGGTCTGCCTCCGCCGATATCAAATACATCATCTTCAAATCTCTTACCGGTAATATTAGAAACGATATCATTGCTGGAAAGCCATACCCATGGACTGGTGAAATCTTTACCCCAGTTCTTATCAGAATAGCCATAGGACTTTTCAGGAATGACTTCATATTCCCTGCCATCCGCGATAATCGTTCCCTTAAAGGCACTCTTCATGCCTTCCGCATGCCAGTACATTTCAAACCCCTTGGCATCCCGTAAAGGCTTTGAAGCACCATAACCGACATTAAATGCATGGATCTTGAATACATCAAGACTGAATGTCATCGTACCGGCATCACTCATCCATTCCGGATGATCTTTATTCTCTTCTTCAGATACGGAAACAGACCCTCTGATATGATTCTCATCAAGATAACAGTCACCTGCCTGAATGGAGAAAGGAACACCTGTATCAACCTTTACATCATCCCATCCAAAGAAACGATGTAACTGCTTATGATCTTTTCCCCACCATCCTGCTTTCACCATCAGATAGCTTGGATGGATATGTCTTTCTTTGTTATAAGGAAGCTGTCCGAATACCGGATCCTTTCCACCAAGGGCCGGGTTAATTGTAAAGAATTCAATAAAGAATGGTTTTTCTTCCCCTGTCTTTTTATCAATGGCAGTAAAGGAATGCCACCACCAGTCATATCCTTCTTTCGCAAAAGAGCCATCCAGCATAAATGCATCCCGGCTGATATCATGTACGTCAAACATAAAAAATCCTCACTTCAAGACTAGTATTCTGTCTATATGATCACATTCTCTTGCCCTGTATGCAAATGCCCCGGACTCAAAGCATATATACATGGCATTATCGTAAATATAGATTTCTTCTCCCATAGGTGGAAGATCCCATTGCGGTATGGCAAGGTTGCCTCCATTGACGGTAGCGTCTATATCCTCTTCTCCTTCATGGTTGAAGATCCTCAGGTAGCTTGGATTCATGGAACCACTGCTTGTTAATACAGCAATCATATCTTCATTTGTCGCAAATCCCTGAGCACCTCCATCAATGCTGATTTTCTGTGTAACTAATGGCATTTCGGCAGGATCATCATAGTTTTTACGGTTCTGGTTCGGGGCTTCTACGATTCCCCCATCCCCGTTGATTTCATAACAGTTAACGGTAGATACAGAATCTGCTTTCTGACGATAATATCCGACATACAGTCTTCCTTCCTGAGCCTGGGTACTGTAGCGGTAATACATGAAGGAAGCTCTTTTTAAAGTTACCAGAGGATAAGACTGTTCATAGGTAATCGTATTCCAGCCATCATCAAACTGATACTCTTCCAATTGCTTTAAAGAGAAAGATCTGATATAGGCACACTTCATCTTTTCTTCATAACAGCAAACCCATACATTGCCATTATGGTTATCTACCGCAATAGAACCAACATGTGACTTATCAGGTAATACAAGTTCCTTGATGAATTTATGGGTTTCCCTGTCAATAACATAAATCACGGAATTATGTGTCTTTGTATGACAATAGGCACTGACCAGGACATATTTATCTGTAGCTGCTACACCCTGCGGGGTCATGGAAGTACAGATACTTAAAGCATGACTGTTTCTGTTTATGACTGTTCTGGTGGATAAAAGACCAGGTATGACATAACTGTCCCTGGCAATCTGTTCAACCGGATCAACGCCTTCACTAACAGGCCAGTTCTGAATCAGTTCATACTTGGAAATGACATTTTCAAATTCTTCATCTGTATACAAAGAATTTGTATTGGTTGTATTGGAAAAGGAGACTGGTTCTATGGTGCCATGTACATAGTACTGATACCATCCCTTTCCGCCATAATACTGCCACCATACTAATACAGAAGCTGCAGCTATTGCGGCAGCTATGATGACAATCATGAATTTCTTACTAATCTTTTTCATCCAGCAGAACTATTATATCTCAGTAGAAATACTTTTTTATGGTCTCTGCTATCTGCTTGCCAAGTTTTACACTGAATTTCTCATCTGGATGTAATCCATCCAGAGTATAAATACCTGCATTTTCTTCGGTTAAACCAGAGGTACGATAGAGATCCAGTAATTCCACATGTTCTTTTTCAGACACTTCGATAATCTTATCTACGTAAGCATCCATATAGAGACCTAACTGATTGGGACCCAGATCACGAGTTTCCCATGAACTGATGCCTGTATAGTTTCTCTGTAATGGCGTTAATACCATGATATGTGTTTCAGGCCACTGTTCTTTGATCTTGGTAATGATTTCATGAAGTCCATTTGCCATTGCCTCAATACTGCCGCCATGACCAAAGTCATTGGTTCCTCCGAATATGGTCACAAGATCAGGAACAACTTCTGATATGAGCATGTCATTGACTGCCTTCGATAAAGAACCATAACCGGCCGGATCATGTCCTAATGCATAGCCGCTGTATCCAAACTTATATCCTTGTAATCCTGTTTCCTTACATACAACAGGAATGTAATATCCCATATCCGTTATGGAATCACCAAATGCAAACCATATTTTCATACATGATGCCTTCTTTCAATTATCAGAATTCATTTTATTTGATCTTATTTGCTTTTTCATTATAACTTTGTTGCTAATATTGCACTCCTTATTAGCACCAAAGTACCATTCAGTTACCTTATTACAAGAGAAATCACATTCTCAATAGACTTTGTAAAAGGGAATATGTCCATACACTGAAGTTAAGAAAAATGCAAGTTAACGTTGCAATTTTTGATTTTTTATCATTTTTTGCAACGTTAACTCGCTTATTTTGTCATTCGTTTCTGCTTTATACAATACTTCTTTATTAACTGACTGATATATATAAAGTAACCCTTCATGTCAGCATTATTCTCAATCTTATCCTTCGGTCTTTTATCCATTCAAGCCCAAAAGTACAACATTTTCTATAGACTTTGTAAATGGAAACATATCCACAGGCTGTATTGCTTTTATCCGGTAGGCATCCGATATCAGTCTGATATCCCGTTGTTGGGTCAGAGGATTACAGGATATATAGATGATTCTTTCCGGTCTGATACGCTTTAAATCCTTCATGAAGGATTCTTCAAAGCCGCTTCTTGGCGGATCCAGGAAAACAACATCCGGTCTTTCATCTAACTGATGCATGAATCTGGCACTGTCCTCAGTGATGAAAGATACATTGTCTATATGATTTAATACGGCATTGTTTTCTGCATCCTTAACCGAATACGGATTCACTTCTACGCCGACTACATATGCGGAATGCTTTGCGGCTTCCAGGGATATTGTCCCTATCCCGCAGCACATATCCAGAACATTATCCTTTTTTGTTAAGGATGCCATCTGAATGGCAGAATGATACAGTTTTTCTGTCTGTTCTGGATTTACCTGATAGAAAGTATGGGATGAGATATGAAAAGACAGACCATTGATGGTATCTGTAATATAACCTTTACCATACAGTATCTTTTCTCTTTTCCCCAGGATCATGGATGTCTTCTCATGATTGTAATTGAGAATAATGGTTTCTATCTCCGGATGCAGTTTCCTTAGTTTCTTAACAAATACATGAGATCCGGGAAGATCCCTGGAACCAATGACAATAACTAATAATACAGATCCATATTCATGAGAGATACGGATATAGGCATGTCTTAAGACACCTCTGCCAGTTGTTTCATCATAGGATTCAATACCCATATCTGTCGCAATATGACAGATATCCGTAAGAATATCATTGGCTTTGACATGCTGAATCAGACACATTTCAGAGTTAACTGTTTTATGTGTACTTTCTTCATAGAGATTTGCCGTAATCTTTCCTTTATGATGATCAAATGTGGCATAGATCTTATGACGGTAATGATAAGGATCTTTCATACCGATAACAGGCTGTACATTCTGATGTGTGAAAAGATTACGGATATATTCTCTCTTTACTTTTAACTGATCTTCATATTCTGTATTGATAAAGGCACATGCCCCGCACTTTTTATAAACCGGACAATATTTCAAAGTACAACCTCCGTCAGATCATGAACAACATGATCCGTAATATTCCTGAGTCTTGCATAAGACTGATGTCCTGATGCGACAAGAATGATATTGGAAATTTCCAAAGCTTCCGCTGTTTCATAATCAGCACTGGTATCTCCAAAATACAGACATTCATCAGGCATGACGCCGCTTCTGATCATCCAGTGCTTCCCTATATCAATCTTAGATCCGCCAAGTAAGTTATCAATACCCATGATTTCCTTAAAGTAAGACGCAATACCTAAAGTCATACACTGTTCATGAAGCTTCTTATCTTCACAGGAAGACAGGATCACATTCTGATAGCCTTTCTCTTCAGCTTCTGCCAGCTTTTCTTTCACACCTTTGCATAAAGAACACTGATCAAATAAATCATCATAGATGTCATTGAACTCTTTCGCTACATCATGAAAAGATTCATTTTCAAATGTATAACCAAGCTTACGGTAATAGTCTTCCATAGGCAGAGAAAACATACCTCTGTACTCTTCTGTACTATAGCCATACGGTAAGCCTCTTTCTTTCAGCATTCTGTTTTCCGCAATCACTGATATCTCTGTGTCATCAATAATTGTTCCATTGTAATCCCAGATAATTGTTTTCATGAATAAACTCCGATATTTCACTGATGTTTTACTTTACTAACCCGTCTAACACATGGTATTTAAAAATAAGAAGATAAGGCAGAACGATATTCCGTTCAGATCATAACATGCAAAGCCCTTCTGGCACAGCAGGAGGCAGTGCTCAATAAACAGCCTCATGGAGGTAAGTATGTTTAATCTAGAAGAACTTAACACTGGCAGTACCTGTACCATTACATGGCTTTTAGGTCAGATGGGAACGTGGCTGAAAGACACCTTTGGCTTTGATGAAGATGACAATCTGAAAGTTCTCTACAATGACGGGATTTCCATCATCGTTGCCAAAGATGAACACCGCTATGCCATGGATTATGAAACAGCACACGCCATCAAAGTGACTGTTTAATCCTGAGGGACGTCAGTACTGACGTCCTTTTCTGTTTCATGTACAGTAAAGGATACTGTATGAATCTGAGGTTTCTGCTGGTACCAGTACAGGAAACCCTGTACATCTATCATATCTCCTGCCTGCAGGTTTTCTGCCTGTGTATATTCATCACTGTTTTCATCATACAGCGATGAAACAATCACAACAGGTATGAATATATCATCCTTTGTACAGATGATATTGATATCTCCACCTTCCTGTTCCGGAAGCTGTATGTCTGTAACCGTAAGATCTTTTAAGGAAACAAGCTGATTCATATGTTCTTTTAAGGCATCCACATCACTAAAGATATCATCAATATGCAATGGCTGGGCTGTCCAGCTGCCAGAGCCGATACGGTAAGATGAAGATTCAATAATCTCTGTTTCACCATCCCACTCGGTCTTGGTTCCGGTAACATAGATTTCCTGTCCCTTTTTTAGATTGTCATAATCCATTTCCAGTATCGGCATCTCATATACATAATATCCGCCATCCTTATCCTGCAGATATAACGTAACCGTATCATTACCATCTTCATCTTCCAGAAGATCTTCCTTAGCCTGTACATATGAATGTATTGTCACCTTCTGATTCATTGGTGCAGCCATATATTCTTTATAATTCATTACGGTATTCTTCTTTTTGTCAGGTCTGGAAGATGGTGTGACTGCAGGTTCCTGCTGCACTGGTTCTTTTTGTTTTGTAGTGCAGCTTACAAGAAGTGAACAGCATAAAAGAACAAACAGAGATTTTATACGGTGATGTCGTTCCTGATGGTTATAATACATATATGAATATCCTTTATCGTATTGCCTGTATTGGCATTGGTTATCTCTGCGGATGTTTTCTTACCGCAGTTTATGTTACCCGTATGTATACAGGTAAAGATGTATCAGAAATAGGCATGTATGGCAATCCCGGCATGGCTAATGTCATGGCAAATGTAGGTAAGTTTCCCGGCACTCTTGTTTTATTGGGAGATCTTTCCAAAACAGTGATTGCCGCTGTGATCTGCTGGTACCTGTTTCATACAGAATTAGGCATGCTTGTATTTCTGTATGCAGGTTTTGGTGCTTCTATTGGTCACTGCTATCCGTTCTGGCGTCACTTCCATGGCGGCAAGGCAGTAACGACTATCTGTGCTACGATCATACTGTACTCATTTCCTTATGGTACCGCAGCTTCCTTAGCCGGATTCTCAGTTGTACTAATCACAAAGTATCTCTCCATCGGAGGTACATGCAT
>CAZHUX010000014.1:0-36853 GCA_964535445.1 uncultured Galactobacillus sp.
CTTGAAAATGAAGGTGTCTTAAGAACCTTCAAGGGATCAGAGTTAGAAGGCATTACGTATCATCATGCTGTATTGGATAAGGACTGCCCTTGCTTATGCGGTACTCATGTAACAGATGAAGATGGTACTGGTGTTGTACATACAGCCGGTGGTCATGGTCTTGATGACTATATTGTCTGCCAGAAGTATGGCATTGCGCCAATCTGCACAGTAGATTCCAAGGGCTACATGAATGAAGAAGCAGGACAGTATAAAGGATTATTCTTTGAAGACTGTTCCAAGCAGATCATTCATGATCTGAATGAAAAGGGAACACTGCTTGCCGTAGAGAATATTGTCCATGCCTATCCACATGATGACAGACTGAAGAAGAAGGTTATCTTCAGAGCTGTCAAGCAATGGTTCTGTTCGATCGATAAAGTCAGAGATCAGGCTCTGGAAGAGATTGATCATGAAATTGTATGGCATAACTTCTTCGGTCAGAAGAGAATGCATAACATGATCGCCGATCGTGGTGACTGGTGTATTTCCAGACAGCGTTTATGGGGTGTTCCGATTCCGATCATCTATTGTGAAGATGGTTCTCCAATCATGGAAAAGGAAGTCTTTGACCATATTGCGGATTTGTTTGAACAGTATGGTTCCAATGTATGGTTTGAAAGAGAAGCCAAGGATCTTCTGCCGGAAGGCTATACAAATGCCAAGTCTCCTAATGGAAAGTACACAAAAGAAAAGGATATTATGGATGTCTGGTTTGACTCCGGTTCTTCCTGGAATGAATTGATTGCCAGAGGTTATAAATATCCATGTGATATGTATTTTGAAGGCTCTGACCAGTACAGAGGCTGGTTCAACTCTTCCCTGATTGTTTCTACAGCTGTAAATGGAACTGCCCCATATAAGGAAGTACTGTCTCATGGCTATGTTGTAGATTCCAAGGGTGAGAAGATGTCCAAGTCTCAGGGCAACGTTGTTAACCCGATGGATATCATCAACAAGAATGGTGCCGATGTATTCAGATTATGGGCAATGACTTCTGACTTCAAGGAAGATCTGAAACTTGGTCCATCCAACATCAAGCAGGTATCTGATCAGTATCGTAAGATCAGAAATACATTCCGTTTCTTACTCGGCAATGTCAATCCTGAAGACTTTGATCCAAAGAAGGATATGGTTGCCTATGAAGATCTGGAACCGGCTGATCAGTATGTTATGATTCTTCTGAATGATACTGTAAAGGCAGTCCGCAAGGATGTACTGGATTATGATTATGTAGCCGCAGACAAGGCATTGATCAACTTCATGACGAATACACTTTCTTCCTACTATTGTGATTTCACTAAGGATATCCTGTATTGTGACGCAAAGGATGATCACAGAAGAAGACAGGTACAGTCTGTATACTGGCAATGTGTTGATGCTCTGGTCAAGTTATGGGCTCCATTCCTTGTATATACTTCTGAAGAGATCTGGCAGCACTTCAATGATGATTCTGAAGAATCTGTACATTACTGCCATTTCCCTGAAGTACAGACTTATGACAATGAAGCTGAAATCAGAGATATGTTCACAAAGCTGATGGATGTCAGAACTGATGTTCTCAAGGCTCTTGAAGACAGCAGAAATGCCAAGACAATCGGTACAGCTCAGGAAGCTGAAGTAGATGTCACTGTATCTGAAGAAGAAAAGGAACTTCTGGAAAAGGGACTCAAGGGTGAAGCAGCACAATGGCTGATTGTTTCAAAGGCTGTTGTTGAAACTGGTGAACGTCATGTCAAGGTTGTAAGAGCACAGGGAACCAAATGCCCAAGATGCTGGAACTATACACTGAATCCTGATGAAAACGGACTCTGCCCAAGATGTCATGCGGTTATGGCGAAAGAAAATGCATAAATTTACAAAGATTACAGAACAAAATCTGTAATCTTTTTTAATTTAGCTTGAAAAAAAGTGCATAAAACAAGACAATAAAGGTAATAGTTTTACTTTTTTAAAATCATAAAGAAAAGGGGAAAAAGTGATGACGTATCTGTTTTTTGCACTTGCGGTCACGATTCTTACCATCCTCTACATTCTGGCACAGTACAGAAAAATCAAATCATTGCCAGAAGGAGATGAGGATATGGTGGAAATGGCTGCCATTATCCGCTCAGGAGCGAACACGTTTTTAAAAACAGAATTCCGGGTAATCTTTATTGTTGTGATTATTCTGGCTGTTGTGTTTACTCTGTTTATTGAAACTTCATCCGGACTGACATTCTTAATCGGTGCCTCCATGAGTTCCATTGTATGCGTATTAGGCATGAAGAGTGCTACCTATGCCAATGTACGTACAGCTAATAAGGCAAAAGAGTCTTTAAGCATAGGCGAAACCGTTAAGGTTGCTTTATGCGGCGGATCCGTATCCGGATTAGCAGTTCAGGCATTTGGAACCTTAGGCATGATCATTGTGTTACTGATATTCAATGGTGTATCACCACACGCCTCAGGTCATGGCTTAATCGCTAATCTGGAATGCAATGCCTCTATCATGAGAGTGACAACATACTCGTTAGGATGCTCTATTGTTGCGATGTTTAACAGAGTCGCTGGCGGCAACTACACAAAGGCTGCGGATATATCTTCTGATATTCTCGGCAAGATCAGACACGATCTGCCGGAAGATGATTCCCGCGTACCGAATACAATTGCAGACTTTATCGGTGATAATGTCAATGATACAGCCGGCAACTGTTCTGACTTGCTGGAGTCATATGCCGCAACAATCGCTTCTTCACTGATGTTAGCTGTAACAATTTATGATGGGCCGGCTGGTAAGGAAGTCAGTGAAGCTACATTACATGCGACAACATCATTCCCGATTGCCCTGGCAGGAGTAGGTTTACTTGGCTGTCTGATCGGATTAGCTATCTGCCAGGTACGTAAGATGAGCGATAATCCATCCCGTGAACTGGATCTTGCGACATGGTTCTCGGCAGGAATTACAATGGTTCTTGGATTAGGTGTATGCTGGCTGATATTCAGGGATGTACCGCTGTATCATTCCTTCGCACTGGGCTGGATCTCGCCATGGGTATCTGCACTTCTTGGAATCATTTCTGGTATTGCGATAGGTTCTATTACAGAGTATTACACATCTACAGAATACAAGCCTACCCGTACACTTGCGGAAATCGCTACAGAAGGCGATGCATTTGTTATCACTAAAGGTGATGCCATAGGTTCAAGATCCTGTCTTCTGCCGATTGTTGTGATCGGTATTGCCTTATTCTTATCCGGAAAAATATGCGGTAATTATGGTATTGCGATTTCGGCATTAGGTATGCTTTCCTTCGTGGGAGCTACCGTATCCATTGATGCATTCGGACCGATTGCGGATAATGCCGGTGGATTTGCGGAAAGCTGCCATCTGGATGAAAAGGTCAGAACCATCACAGATAAACTTGATGCAGTAGGTAATACAACAGCGGCTATCGGTAAAGGTTTTGCGATAGGTTCTGCAGCTTTTGCGACAGTATCGTTGATTGTTGCATATGTATCCAATTACAACGCTTCTACTGGTGAAGCAGTATTGAATATTGCGGATTTCGTTGTTATCGCAGGTGGTATTATCGGTGGTGCATTAGTGGAATATTTCTGTGCATTGTTAACAGATAATACGATTGAGTCCGCAAGACTCATGGCCGATGAAGGTGATCGCCAGATGTCTGTTCCGGGTGTTCTTGAAGGAACCGTAAAGCCGGAATATAACAAGATGATTGAGATGGCTGCCAACCAGGCATTAAAGAAAATGCTGTTCCCTTCAGTCCTTGCCATAGTAATTCCGATTATTGGTGGTTTCTTATTCGGCGTAAACTTTGTCGGCGGTTTATTAGTAGGTGCTACAATTGTGGCTATTCCAAGAGCTATCTTCATGGGTAACTCCGGCGGAGCCTTCGATAATGCCAAGAAGTATATTGAAGAAGGCAGATTAAAGGGCCATGGCAAAGGATCAGAAGCCCATAAGGCTGCGGTTACCGGTGATACCGTAGGCGATACAAGAAAAGATGTAGTCGGAGTAGCTCTGGATATCTTTATCAAGACAATGTCTACAGTCGCTAATACTTTAGCTGTTGTATTCTCACACTACACATTATTCAAATAAGAAAAAGGGAGATTCTCTGAATTGGAGAATCTCCCTTTAAAAAAGCCTGACTGAGCAGGCTTTTATCTTACAGATTAATCTTCTTGAACTGTTCCCAAGGCAGATCTTTCTTGCCAAAGTGACCATAGTTTGTTGTCTGTGTATAGATAGGTCTTCTGAGATCCAGTTCCTTGATGATGTTTCCAACAGAGAAGTCGAAGTTCTTCAGAACAATCTCTTCCAGCTCATCATCAGAATACTTGGAAGTACCGAAGGACTGAACATATACAGAAGTAGGCTGCTTAACACCGATTGCATAGGATAACTGTAACTGGCATTTATGAGCCAAACCGTTTGCGACAATGTTTCTGCATACATAACGTGCATAGTATGCGGCAGAACGGTCAACCTTGGTAGGGTCCTTGGATGAGAAGCATCCGCCTCCGATAGGAGCGTATCCACCATAAGAGTCTACAACAATCTTACGGCCTGTGGTTCCTGAGTCACCCCATGATCCGCCAAGTACGAAAGATCCGGATGGATTGATCAGATACTTTGTATCTTCATCGACAAGAGATGGATCAATGACAGGCTTGATAACCTTGTTCATGACAACATCCTTAACCTGATCCTGTGTAACATCTGCAGTGTGCTGTGTAGAAACAACAATTGTGTCAACTCTCTTTAACTTGCCATCTACATATTCTGCAGTAACCTGTGTCTTTCCATCTGGTCTTAAGAACGGTGTTTCTCTTCTGACTTCTTCCAGCTTCTTGGCAAGCTTGTGAGCTGTATCAATGGCATAAGGCATCAGATCATCTGTTTCATCGTCCGCATAACCGAACATGATACCCTGGTCACCGGCACTGATTTCATCATGTGCTACAGCGCCATTGATTTCAGAGGACTGCTTGTTAACCTTTACTTCAACATGATACTCTTCATCGTAGCCAATCTGTTTCATGACACCGAGAGCGATCTTCTCATAGTCGATGTTAGCCTTTGTGCCAGCTTCACCATAGACAAGAATCAGATCATCTTTGATGGTAGCTTCAACAGCCATGTGTGATTCAGGATCCTGACGAATTGCTTCATCGAGGATGGAATCTGCGATCAGATCGCAGACTTTGTCAGGATGTCCGCTTGTGACGGATTCTGATGTAAAGAATACTTTAGACATAAATAAAAACCCTTTCCTTTCGTCTGTCTTTTTAACGAACTACAGAAAGAGCATCTTTCACTCTTTCTTAATCGCTGCCAGCTTTACCACCTTATTGATCATTTCTCTATCAACAGGTTGGTATGAAGGTAAACGAGCTGGCCCTCTGACTTCATTCTTGATTAAAGACATTGAATATTAAAACATTTCAGGCTGAACAGGTCAACGAACATAACCTATACAGATTACAGTTTATGTAAACGTAACCTGTTTCATACATGCTATAATGAACCCGTTGGAGACATATTATGAGCTTTTTTCACCTGAAACCTGACACAAAAGAACTGGTAAAAGCATTCTCAATAGCCGGTATTATCATTGTGGCATTCTATCTGATGCTTGGACATCTGGATATTATAGGCAATGCCATAGGTTCTGTGTTTCATGCCCTGGCACCCTTCATATATGGCATTTTCTTTGCGTTTATTCTTGTTCCATTACGCAATATCGTAGAGCAGAAGTGGTTAAAGAATGTCAAATGGTCCAAAAAGGCTAAACGCAGATTAGCAGTTGCTTTTGCGATGATTGTCATGATTTTGATTCTGGTTGGCTTCTTTGTAATACTTGTACCACAGCTTGTATCATCCATTGAGACATTTATTACAAATCTTTCTGTTTATTTCAATACAGCTTCAGATGCAATTGCCAAACTGACCAAGTCTAATCCTGAACTTGCCAAGCGTATTACAGATTTTCTTGATACAGGCAGAAACAGTGTTACCAAATGGTTAACAGGAGCATCAGGTGGATTAAGTGCCATCATGGATTATGTCAGCGGTCTGATTCAGGGAGTTATTAATTTCCTGATTGGCATGATTATTGCCATGTATCTGTTAGCTGACAGTGAAAAGTTCAAGCTTCAGGTAAAGAAGATATGCTATTCCGTATTTCCAGTCAGATTTGCGGATAAAATCGTATATGTTATGAAACTGACGGCAGACATGTTTTATAAGTTTATCTTTGGTAAAGCAGTAGATTCCCTGATTATCGGAATTCTGTGCTATATCTGCTGTAAATTCATGAATATGCCTTATACCGTATTGATTGCGGTGGTCGTTGGCATTACAAATATGATTCCGGTATTCGGACCATTCATCGGTGCTATTCCGTGTCTGATTATTCTCGTCATGATAGACTGGGTCAAGGCTCTGGAATTCCTGATATTCATCATTATTCTGCAGCAGTGTGATGGCAATATCATAGGTCCTTATATTCTGGGTGATGCCGTCGGATTACCGACTGTATGGGTTATGTTTGCAATTATTGTCGGAGGTTCTTTGTTTGGAGTTGTCGGAATGTTTATCGGTGTACCGGCATTTGCGGTTATCTATACATTATTCAAAGACTGGTCAAGAAAGAGATTAAAGCAGAAAAAGATATCTCTGGAATTACCATCAGATGATTCAGAAAAAGAAGCATGAGACTTTAAACCCTCATGCTTTTATTGTGAAGCCTTGTTCTTTTTCTCCAGTTGTTTCTGAATCACCGGTCTTAAACCTGCGCCTATAGCTGCCCCGATGATTAATCCCCACATGATTCCTGCCGGCATGGCATCTGAATGCATGGTAATCAGCATTCCTATAATCATGCCAACCGCCATGCATACCGGTAAGGCAAATACAGCATATTCCGGATTGATATTCCTGTTATCTTTCATTTCATAAACCTGTCGATTGCTTCATTCATACGATCTATAGCTTCTATATCATCTTCTTTGGCCGCATCTACGATGCAGTGCTCGATATGTTCTTTCAGAATAGCTTTGCCAATATTATTGATTTCTCCCTTTACAGCAGCTAACTGAATCAGAACATCAGAACAGTCATCATTGTTTTCAACCATATCTGTTACTTTCTTCAGATGACCGGTAGAACGTTTCAGACGATTGACAATCTTCTTCATTTCTTCAGGATCGTGTGTATGTGCGTGTGAATGTGTATTATTCATGCATTTTATTATACCGCATGATTGCTGGAATGTTATGATTGTCCCATGCAGAAAAAGTATTACCGGTCATTTTCTGATTATTGTAAAGAAACCTGTGGTCACAAATTATACAGAGTTGCCTTAAATGCAGGCATGACCTGCCCTAACCGTGATGGAACCATAGATACAAGAGGATGCATATTCTGTGATGAAGGGGGATCAGGAGATTTTGCGATTTCCTATCATGGTCAGAAGTTAAACAGGGAAGACCTTCTCTATAACCATCAGGATATACATGATGGTAATGCCATTGCCTACTTTCAGTCTTTTACAAATACATATGCCCCTGCAGATAAACTCAGATATCTGTATACTTCTGCATTACAAGATCCTTTATTTGCAGGTATTGATATAGCCACAAGACCTGATTGTCTTAATAAAGATGTATTGTTATTACTGAAGCAGTTAAAAGAACAGTATCCTGATAAATTCATCTGGTGTGAACTGGGATTACAGACTATCCATGAAACAACAGCTTCATGGTTACGCAGGGGCTATCCTTTATCAGTTTATGATGAAGCCGTCTCTCATCTGCATGATCTGCATATACCGGTTATTACCCATGTGATTATCGGATTGCCTGGTGAAGATGAAAACATGTTAATGGAGACAATAGAACATTTGAATGAAGTACATACAGATGGTGTGAAATTACAGCTTCTGCATTATCTGAAACGTACAGATCTTGGTAATATCTATATGGCGCATCCGCAATCCTTTCATGTATTAAGTAAAGAAGAATACATTGAACTGATTACTGAATGCATAGGTCATCTGGACCCGGATATCGTGATTCACCGTCTGACTGGTGACGGAAATAAAGAACTGTTAATAGAACCTTTATGGAGTCTTGATAAAAGAAGTGTATTGAATGGTATTGCCCATGCCTTAAAAGAAAAGAACATAGTACAAGGGAGTTTACGGAAAGAGGAGAAACATTATGCTGGATGAAGAATTTGTAAAAAACATGCCTAAATTAGGTTTTGGCTTGATGAGATTGCCAAGAAAGGATAAGGAGAAAGATATTATTGATATTGATCTTTCCACAAAGATGACGGATCTTTTCCTGGATAGTGGAATGAAGTATTTTGACTCTGCTTATGTATATCCGGGTTCAGAAGAAGCAGCCTGTAAGATACTGACTTCGCGTAAACCAAGAGACAGTTATTACATCACATCAAAGTTAAATGTATCTGCCAAAGGAGTTCATGATGAAGCATCAGCCAAAGCAGAACTGGATGAATCTTTACGCAGAGAAGGGGTAGATTACATTGACTTCTATCTTCTGCATGCCCTGAACCGCGGAAACATTCAGAAATTTGATGACTGGCATTTATGGGATTATGTAAAGCAGGCAAAAGAAGAAGGGAAGATTCATCATTATGGTTTCTCCTTTCATGACTCACCTGAATTCCTGGATGAATTATTAACAAAACATCCGGATGTTGAGTTTGTACAGCTTCAGATTAATTATGCCGACTGGAATAATCCGGCTGTACAGTCCAGACGCTGCTATGAAGTCGCAAGAAAGCATCATAAGCCGATTGTCGTTATGGAACCGGTAAAGGGAGGAACCCTTGCAAATCCGCCAAAACCTGCCGCTGATATATTGAAGAAAGCTAATCCTGATGCGTCTTATGCATCATGGGCTATCCGCTTTGTGGCATCCCTGCCGGGTATTATGGTTGTCTTATCAGGTATGTCTGATTTACAGCAGGTGGAAGATAACACTTCCTTCATGTCCGATTTCAAACCATTAAATGAAGAAGAAAAGAAAGTCATTGAACAGGTACAGAAGGTACTTTCTGAAATTGATCAGATACCTTGTACGGCATGTCATTACTGTACTCCGGGATGTCCGAAGAAGATCAATATTCCTGACTTATTCGCAGATATGAACTGGAATCTGATCTATGGATTAAAAGACAGGGCAAAAAGAGAATACATTGAGGATACACAGAATGGTCATGGCAAAGCATCTGACTGTATTAAATGCGGACAATGTGAAATGCAATGTCCTCAGCATATTCATATTCGTGACTGGCTTGTGAAAATCGCGGATACTTTAGAACAGGAATAGTTTATGAAAACACTTTATCTGGAATGCCGCATGGGAGCCAGCGGCGATATGTTAATGGGGGCTCTTTCGGAATTAGTGGATCAGCAGACATTTGTTAAAACAATGAATGCCCTCTCTTTACCAGGTATCACTTTACAGGCAATACCTTCAGAAAAATGCGGTATTCACTGTACCCATATGGAAGTGCTTGTGGATGGAGAAGAAGAAATGGAACATTCCCACCATCACCATCATGGCATGCACTTGTCCGATGTATATCAGATCATCCATGATCTGCCTGTTTCTGATAAAGTGAAGAAGGATGCAGAGAATGTCTATAAGCTGATCGCTGATGCAGAAAGCAGTGTTCATCATGAAAGTATCGATAATATTCATTTTCATGAGGTAGGATCATTAGATGCAGTCGCAGATGTCGTAGGCTGCTGCATGCTGTTTGATGAAATCAAAGCTGAGAGAATTTATGCTTCACCGGTTGCAACAGGTTATGGCACGGTACATTGTGCGCATGGCATATTACCTGTACCAGCACCTGCCACAGCGTATCTTCTGCAGGATATTCCAACCTATGCAGGAAATACAGAGGGAGAGCTCTGCACACCAACAGGAGCTGCTTTATTAAAGTATTTTGTCAATAAATTCCAGAATCAGCCGGTGATGACAGTACAAAAGACAGGTTATGGAGCAGGCACAAAGGATTTCCATGAAGCCAATATATTAAGAGCCTTCCTTGGTGAAAGTGAAGAGGATGGCGAAATCAGTGAGCTTGTATGCAATCTTGATGATATGAGTGGTGAAGATATCGGCTATGCTTCAGAAGTATTGTTTAAAGCAGGGGCATTAGATGTATATACAACTCCGGTACAGATGAAAAAGAATCGACCGGGAATTGTCTTTACATGTATGTGCAGAATCAATGATACAGATAAGATGCTTTCTCTGATGTTTGAACATCTGACAACTTTAGGTATCAGGGAATACCATTGTAAAAGACATGCTTTAAAGAGATCCATAGAAACAATGGACACACCATATGGAACTGTTCATGTCAAGAAAAGTGAGGGCTATGGTGTCATCAGAAGGAAAGCGGAATACGAGGATCTGAAGCGTATTGCGGAAGAAAATGATATCTCTATCATGGAACTACGCAAAAAGATAAAGGGAGCTGATTCTGAATGAGAAATACACGCAGTATTGTTTTAACCGCATTATTCATCGCAATCGGTCTTGTTCTGCCTCCGATTATCCGGATGATACCAGGGGCAGGTGTATTCATATCACCAATGCATATTCCGGTATTATGTGCAGGATTAACAGTTGGACCTCTGTCAGGATTTCTGACCGGGCTTTTGTGTCCGGTTCTGAATTATATTTTATATGGTATGCCGAATGCGGCCACGCTTGCGGCAATGAGCGTGGAACTTCCTGTATATGGACTTGTGTCCGGGGCGTTATTAAAAACGTTAAATAAGCATTTCAAACATGAAACAGCCAATGTCTATATCTCTTTAATAACAGCTATGATACTTGGAAGAATAGCAGGAGGATTCATGCAGGGAGTTGTCCTTGGCACAAAGGATTATTCTCTTGCCATATGGGCAAGCACCTATTTCATTGGTACGCTGCCAGGCATTATCATTCAGCTGATTCTGATTCCTGCTGTTTACTTTGCTTTGTATAAAGCAGGATTGCTAAAGGCAAATCAGAAGTAATTTTCAATAAGAATGGCATAATAATGTTGAGGTGAATACTATGTTAAAAGTATATGGATCAAAGATGTGTCCGGATTGTCAGGCATGCAAGGCTAATTTTGACTATTATAAAGTAGACTATGAATTTATTGATGTCATGGAAAGCCTGAAGAACCTGAAAGACTTTCTGATCTTAAGAGATACAGAACCATGTTTTGACAGATTAAAGAAGATTCATGATATCGGCTTACCGGGAATTGTGGATGAAGATGGAACTGTATTTACAGATTGGGAAAAGTATCTGAAAGATAAAGGCATGGAACCAATTGAAGTCAATACTGGTAAAGCCTGTTCTCTGGATCATAAAGGATGTTAAAAATGCGATCAGATGAAATGATCGCATTTTTTATGATATCGTCTGTAGTCATTCATTCATATTGAAGGAAACTACGACCGGATTATGATCCGTGTTTTTAAATCCCTCTGACTGTGTCTTGCAGGAATTTACCGTAATGTTAGGAGAAGTGATAAATCCATCGATTACATAGTACTGGAAGGTATCCAGATCTGCACCGGCAATCGGCTGATCCAGAGAACGGCAGGTTGGTGTAGAAGGATCCATCCAGAACTGCCATCCTTTATCGAATGTACTGACATCAATTTTACCGGAAGCCCATTTTCCTTCCTGTGGAGGATAGGCTGAATCATCTACACTGGAGAATGTCTGGTTGAAATCACCGCCCGCAATTACATAGTTTCCTTCTTCATATTCTTTTTCCAGGATTTCCTTCAGCATCTTTGTCTGGGCTGCTTTTCCTTCCCCGTCGTCATACGCCTCGAGATGCAGATTGGCAATCACCAGATACTTGTCTGTTCCTTCAATCGGAATCTTGTCTATCATGACGCATCGCTTCAGATTACCAAGTCTTACCGGCCATTTAAACGGACATGGTAGCTGATAACGTACGGAATCCGATAAACCATAGGATGACAATGTCAGGATGCCGCTGGTTACTTTACCGATCGGTGGTAATGGATAGGGGATAAAACCTACTTTAAAATTCAGTGCGAAGGTTGATTCATTATCATTTCTGATGGTTGAAATCTCCTCTACCTCATTAATATGATGCGAACGGTCAGAATCTGTATCAACTTCCTGAAGGAAAACAATATCCGGATTTACTGTTTCTATTGTTTTTTCAATGCCGGAAAGATTTTCTTCAACCCGCTGCTTTGAAGCTGTTTCTACATGTGTGCCGCCATCCATAAAGAAGTCCGCATTGTCTCCTAGTGCACCATAACCGCAATTCCATGTTAAGAGGGTTACCGTCTGATTCAGAGAAAGCGTCTTCCTGGCGTTTCCATTAATTGTTATCTGTTCCTGATCAGCAGGCTTATACTCTGTGATGGAAAGATATGCCACAAGAGATACAAAGGCAATGACAATAACCAGTACAACAATTCCGATAATATGCAATACACGTTTATAAACAGGTACTTTTTTCTTCATGATTTTTCTCCAGATCTTTTACACAACCTTAACATGAATTTTATAAAGACGGACAGATTTTTCGGTAAAACATGATATGTGAAGATGAGTCTGTACTGACTGTAAAAGATATTAAAAGTCGATATACATGTATACATTATTATCTTCAGTATATACAGCAAAATATTCTTCGGTTAGTACAGCATAGGTTTTTGGATGACCTCCCTTTGGAAGGGAAGGAGAACCAGGATTCAGAAGATAGATACCATCTTTCTGATATGCAGTAGGAATATGCGTGTGACCGCTTAGAAACATATCATTATCAGATAAAACAGGCAGATGATCCGGACTGTAGATATGCCCATGAGACATAAATATTTCATGATTTATGAAAGGAATAATGTTGTAATCAGCCATACATGGAAATTCCAGTACCATCTGGTCTACTTCTGCTTCACAATTACCTCTTACCGCAATGATTTTATCCTTGAAGCTGTTCATGATCGGAATCACTTTCTTAGGTGCATAGGTATCAGGCAGATCGTTGCGCGGACCATGATAGAGAATATCCCCAAGGCAGAGGATTCTGTCACAATGATGATATGAGAAGGCTTCCTGCATGATCTGGGCGCCATGCAGGTCACCATGTATATCAGATATAACCAGGTATTTCATATGTTTATTTCTCCCTGTTAATCATAAACCAGTTCATTGTCTTATGCATGCAATTGAGATTTTTTTAACATGTAATATAATGGTTATGCCAGTCAGACTATGATCTTTATGACATAGATCTGAGCATTCTGGCAGGTAGTATCTGTTTGTATTCGCTGCATCCTGAAAAATGGAGCGGCAGGAGGAGAAAAAATGAACGAGAGAAAAAAACAGATCCGGCGGCTTGTGTTGGCAGCTTTTTTTGTTGCCATAGAGATCATCATGTCAGTTACACCACTTGGATACATTCCGGTTAATCCGACATTAAGCATTACAACCATGCACTTGCCGGTAATTCTTTCAGGAATGGTACTTGGTCCGGCATGGGGAGCGTTCCTCGGGCTTGTGTTTGGTCTTACCAGTGTGATTCGCTCAACATTAAACCCGGGCATTGGTTCGCTGTTTTTTACACCTTTTGTTACAATTGCAGGTGTGAAAGGTAATTACTGGAGTCTGCTTACGGCAATTGGTCCAAGAATATTCCTTGGCTGGTTTTCAGGAATTCTGTTCAGACTACTGGATAAGAAGATGCAGTATGGACTGGCCGCAGCTTTATCGGCAGGCATCAATACATTTCTGCATACTGTAAATGTCATGGGATTGATCTGGATTTTTCAAAGAGGAATCTTTGAACAGGCAGGCGGAGCTATGGCAAAAAGCTTCCCGCTGCTGATAGGTGCAACCTTTGCCAGCAATGGTATCCTTGAAATCATACTGGCTGTGATAGTAATACCTGCATTGATGGCGGCTTTAAGACCATCTATGAAGAGAATGGGACTTATAGATAATTAATAGTTTCAGGAGGTTTTATGGAAAACAACAAATGTGTACTCATTGGTGTAACCGGAGGAATAGCGGCATATAAGATCTGTACACTCGTATCCAGTCTGAAAAAGCAGGGATATGATGTGAATGTATTGATGACAAAAGAAGCAGAAGAGTTTGTTTCACCATTAACGTTTCAGACATTAAGTGCCAATAAAGTCATCACGGATATGTTTACAACAGATTATACGCCGGATGTACATCATGTTTCTCTGGCAAAGAAGGCAGATCTCTTTGTGATTGCACCAGCGACCGCAAATATCATTGCCAAGGTGGCTAATGGGATTGCGGATGACATGTTAACGACAACATTCTTAGCTGCTGAGTGTGAGAAGCTGATCGTACCTGCCATGAATACACATATGTTAATGAATCCGGTAACCCAGGATAACCTCGATAAATGCAGACATTATGGCATGCATGTGCTGGAAAGTGATGCCGGGTATCTTGCCTGTGGTGATACAGGCAGCGGCAGACTTCCAGAACCGGATGAAATTGAAGATGCCATAAAAGAGATTCTTGAACAGGATAAGTTCTTAAAGAATAAGAAAGTTCTGATAACCGCAGGACCTACCCAGGAAGCAATCGACCCGGTGCGTTATCTGACAAATCATTCCTCTGGCAAAATGGGATATGCCCTGGCACTTGCGGCACGCAACTATGGCGCTGATGTTACTCTGGTAGCCGGGAAAACAAATCTGAAGGATATCCGCGGTATCCGTACTGTTCATGTTGTATCGGCACAGGATATGGCAGAGGCGGTATTGCCATTGCAGAAAGAAAGTGACGCTATGATACTGGCAGCTGCGGTTGCGGATTATACACCTGTGGAAGTAGCTGATAATAAGATTCATAAGCAGGATGGAAATACATCTGTTTCCTTAAAGAGAACAACGGATATTCTTTCTACACTTGGCAGACATAAACAGGATGGACAGATTCTGATCGGTTTCTCTATGGAAACAGATCACATGATTGAAAGAACAGAGGAGAAGCTGAAAGAAAAGAATTGTGATTATATTGTCGCAAACAATCTGAAAGAAGAAGGTGCTGGTTTTGCGACAGACACAAACCGCATCACAATTCTTTCTCAGAATACACAGAAACAGTTTGGACTTCTGTCTAAATATGATGCCGCATGTGAGATCCTTGCATATTGTCTGAAGGAGAATGCATAATGTCCGTATTATTAACCGTTGATGTAGGAAATACAAATATTTCGCTTGGCTTAATGAAAGGAAATGAGACCATTGGATCTTTCCGCCTGACAACCAAGACACCGCGTACATCTGATGAGTTTGGAATTGCCATTAAAGAATTGTTAGATGCGACAGGTATATCCGTCGATGATGTTGAAGATGTGATTGTATCCTCCGTTGTCCCTAAGATTATGTATTCCCTGAATTCTGCCATGATTAAATACCTTCATAAGACACCGATTATCGTAGGACCTGGTATTAAGACAGGCATATCCATCCGTACGGATAATCCCCGTGAAGTAGGGGCAGACCGTATCGTGGACATCAGTTATGCCTATCATACATATCACCGCAACTGCATAGTGGTAGACTTTGGAACTGCGACAACATTTGATTATGTTTCGAAAGATGGAATCTTCCAGTATACGGTAATTGTGCCGGGACTTGGCATCAGTGCCAATGCTCTGACGGCCCAGACCGCAAAGCTTCCGGAAATAGAAATCCGCAAACCTAAGAGTATTCTGGCAAAGAATACAGTGTTAGGCATGCAGTCTGGTGTTGTATATGGATATATCGGGACAGTGGAATATATCCTGAAACAGATGAAGAAGGAACTGAAGATCAAAGATGCTTATACCATCGCTACAGGTGGATTAGGGAAAGTCATTGCCAATGAAACAAAGGAAATAGATCTCTATGATCCGGATGTTGCCTATAAGGGTATGCGGATTCTGTATGATCTGAACAAAAATGCAAAATAAAAAACATACGGTACAGAAATCTGTATCGTATGTTTTTGATATAAGCATTATTTCCAGAGTACATCCGGATATTCACCGGCGGCCTTTTTCTCGGCAATCTTCTTGACAACATCCGGCTTGTCTTCTTTGTAAGTGACACCAAACCATTTGTCATGAGAAGAAAGCATCTTGACTGAGCATTTACCTTCATTAATCAGATCACCTACAGCAGTAGGAATAACATGTTCACACTTCATAGGATTCTTATCAATATTCTCGGCAAGGAACTTTGTGAAGATTGGTTCTACTTCATCAAAGATCTTAGGTGTGAATCCCCAGAAGTTCATGGAAACAAGGGCATCATCTGCGATTGGCTTCCATTCACCATTGTCTTCATAAACAGCGTGACCATTCTGTAAGGCAATCTTCTGAATCTCGACAATATGAGACAGGTTGCCATTCTTTTCTTCACAAAGGCCTCTTGTGACAGTACCGTTTTCTGTTAATGTGTTCAGGCACTTGAAGCCTACCATTGCATAATGATCATCAGATATTTCTTCCGTCAGATACTTGTAGATTACCTGATATGCATCTTTGCCATAGAAATCATCCGCATTAATAATGGCAAATGGTTCATTGACAATACCTTTGCATGCAAGTAATGCATGGGTTGTGCCCCATGGCTTCTCTCTTCCTTCCGGAACCTTGAATCCTTCAGGAATATTATTCATATCCTGATAAGCAAAATCTACTTCCATGCCGCCATTGGCTACACGGTCTGTTAATGCTTTCCTGAACAGATCTTCATGTTCCTTACGGATAATCAGAACAACCTTTCTGAAACCAGCGCGATAGGCATCATAAATAGAAAACTCAATGATCGGTTCTCCATGATTACCTACACCATCGATCTGCTTCATGCCTCCATATCTGCTTCCCATGCCGGCAGCGAGAATGACTAATGTCGGTTTTACACTCATGATAATTATTAAATCTCCTTTCGAATTATTCTCTCCTGAATATTATAGCATCTGTCAAAAGGAAATGAACGATGATAAAATTCAGATATGAAAACGATTATACTTGCGTCAAAGAGTCCACGCCGGAAAGAATTACTGGAAAAGTGCGGGATTCCGTTTAGCTGTGATCCTGCAGATATCGATGAAACATTAAAGAAAGATCTTTCCATCCCACAGGCTATTCAGGATTTGTCCTGTCGTAAGGCTGCGGCAGTGCTTGAAAGACATCCGCACTGCATTGTCATTGGCTCTGATACAGCGGTGACAATTGATCAGGAAGTATTAGGTAAACCGGTTAACAGAGAACATGCTTTTCAGATGCTGAAGAAATTACAGGGAAGGACGCATCAGGTAGTGACAGGTCTATGTGTAAAAAGTGAATTCCGTACATATCAGAATGTATCTGTTTCAGATGTGACTTTTGCGCCTATGAGTGATGAAGAAATACATCAGTATATTGCGACAGGTGAATGTGATGATAAGGCAGGAGCCTATGGCATACAGGGATATGGAGGCAGATATATTACCCATATATCCGGTGATTTCTATGCAATCATGGGATTGCCTTTGAATATGCTGTATGAGGAGTTAAAGAACATTTCATTGTATTGATTGAAAATTCTGATAGAATATAGGAGCGCCGATTTAGTATAGCGGTAATACAGATCCATGGTAAGGATCAGCGGGCAGTTCAACCCTGCCAATCGGCACTTTGCCCTGTCATAGATGTGACAGGCTTTTATTTTATAGGAGGCATGTCATGAGTGATTCTGTTGTAATGCGTAAAAGTAAGGAACTGCGTAATGATCCATCTGTACACTACAATTGTGCCCAGGCTGTATTCATCCCTTTTGCAATACATAAGGGACTGTCATTTGAACAGGCAGCTGCCATAGCAGATAATTTCGGCGGCGGTATGAGAATGGGATTAACATGCGGTGCTATTACAGGAGGATTAATGGCACTTGGATTATATGGTGTCAACAGTCCGAGAGATGCCGCAATGTTTATCCAGATGATAAGCAGAAATCATAATCGCATGACTTCCTGCAAGGATCTTTTATCATCAGAAGTACATGATCCTTCTGAAAAGAAACCGCATTGCGACCGACTTGTTTATGAAGCAGTAGAAGCTGTTGAAACAATTCTTAAGGAAAGAAATATTCCTGTTGGAGAAACAAAATGACATATACCTTTACCTTCAGAAATATCCGTCAGGATGAAATACAGGAAGCTTCTGAGATAGAAAGCATCTGCTTTCCACCAGAAGAAGCATGTTCCCCTGAACATATGAAAGAAAGGGTTATGCACGCTTCGGATTTATTCTTAACTGCCATTGATCATGAAACCGGAAAGATGGCAGGTTTTATCAATGGCATTTCTACTAGTGAAGAAAAACTCAGGGATGCTTTCTATACAGATATCTCCCTGTATGATCCAGATGGCAGAAATATCATGATTCTGGGTGTAGATGTATTACCGCAATACAGACATCAGGGATTAGCCAGAAAAATGATGCAGGTATATCAGAAACAGGCATCAGATGGAAAATACAAGATGCTTGTCCTTACATGCCTTGATGGTAAAGTAGAAATGTATCGGAAATTCGGATTCATTGATAATGGTATATCGGAATCTGAGTGGGGAAGTGAAACCTGGCATGAGATGGTTTATAAACTATAAAAAAAAACAGATTCTTTCTGCAAGAACCTGTTATGTAAAGATTATTCTTCTGCCGCTTTACGACACTGATCCAGCCAGCCACGGATCTCTGATTCCTTTGTGACAAGATGATCTCCGCCTTCAGAATCAAACTGAATTTCCATTGCATTCACAAACTGATCTGCATTACATGCTTTTTCCATGTCTTTGATGACATGTCCCGGCCAGCCGCCGTTTGTCATAAACGGAATGACTGTTTTGCCTGAAAAGTCATGATCTTCTAACAATGTTTTCATGGCAGGAGTCATTGTATACCACCAGGTAGGGGTACCTGCGGCAATAATGTCATAGTCTTTGATATCATGCTTTAAAGGCTTAATATCCGGCTTATAGCCGCTGTTGACTTCTCTCTGACCCTGATCTACGACTTCGTTATAACTGCCGGTGTATGGCTTGACAGTATCGATTCTTTCGATATCCGCATGCATGGCTTTCTGTAACTCTCTGGCAATTCTTTCTGTATTTCCGTTTGACCATGAATAATATAAAATCAATGTTTTCTTCATATCTGTTACCTGTCCTTCTTCAATAGAATACAGTTATGAATATGATTGGTAAAATACCAAAAAGTGATGCTGCTATGCATAAATTGAATAGTATTCTGCAATAGAAAAACAATTCTTGAGAATGTTAATAGAAAAATATAACTAAAAGTTGTATCTTTAACTAAGGAGTTATTTAACTGATATCAGATAAAGGAGAAAATAATGAAAACATTTGAGTATCAGGTCCAGAACTCACTGGGCATCCATGCACGTCCTGCCGCTATGCTGGCACAGGCATGCGTCAACTTTAAGTCAGCAGTTACAATTGAATGCAATGGTAATGAGGCTGCCGGTAATAATGTACTGCAGATTCTTGATCTGCATGCCGCAAAGGGAAGTACCCTGGTCTTCAGAGTAGATGGTTCTGATGAAGATGCATGCATTGAAGAACTGAAGAAAGTTCTGGCTGAAATTGCGCCTAAGGATAAGCCTGTATCTGTATTAAGAGTTGCTTTCTTTGGTACAAAGGCATATGACCGTATCTTCTTTACAGAATTATCCAAGGATAAAGGGGAAGGCACCTACAATGTTGATATCACTTATTTCAACACCAGATTAACTGAAGAAACAGCTAACCTGGCAAATGGATATGAAGCAGTCTGCATCTTCGTAAATGATGAAGCACCAAGACCGGTTATTGAGACATTAGCTAAGGGTGGTGTCAAGCTGATTCTGTTAAGATGCGCAGGTTTCAATAATGTAGATCTTGATGCGGCCAAGGAACATGGCATTACCGTATTAAGAGTACCTGCATATTCTCCATATGCCGTTGCTGAACATGCAATGACAATCATCCAGGCTGCTAACCGCAGAATCACAAGAGCCTATAATAAAGTCAGAGATAATAATTTCTCTCTGAATGGATTGCTTGGTGTAGATCTGCATAACAAGGTCGCAGGTATTATGGGAACCGGCAGAATCGGTCAGATTATGGCAAGAATCTGCAAGGGATATGGCATGACGGTTATCGGCTGGGATGCTTATCCAAATCAGAAATTAGTAGATGAGGGCTTATTAACATATGTATCCAAGGAAGAGCTGTTAAAGAAAGCAGACCTGATCTCTCTGCATGCACCATTGATCATGGGTGATGGCGGTACATATCATCTGATTGATGAAAAAGCAATCAGTATGATGAAAGACGGTGTCATGCTTGTCAATACTTCCAGAGGACCGTTAATTGATACAGAAGCCCTGATCAAGGGATTACGTGCAAACAAGTTCCATGCGGTTGCGTTAGATGTTTATGAAGGTGAAGATGCGAATGTCTATACAGATCATTCTGATGACATGATGCAGTCTTCGATTGTCGCAAGATTAACATCTTTCCCAAATCTTGTATTAACAAGTCATCAGGCTTTCTTCACACGTGAAGCTCTGCAGGCTATTGCCGCAGTCACAATGGAGAATGCAAGAAACTTCAATGAAGGCCTTCCTTACGGAAATGCTGAAGTAAAGTAATCACAGAAGGCATCTGGAGACAGATGCCTTTTTAAAAGGAAGAAGAAAATGAAATATCAGAAGTTAGGAAAATCAGACATAGATGTATCAGTCATATCCATGGGCTGCTGGGGTATTGGCGGAGGCTCTGTCTGGAGCGATCTGAGCCCGGATGTCAGTGAAGTAAGAGATCTTTTATGTGCTGCCAAAGATCATGGTATTAACTATCTGGATACAGCACCTGTCTATGGTGTAGGTAAGAGCGAAACCATTCTTGGTGAAGCATTAAAGGGAATGAGAGATCAATTTGTTGTACAGACAAAGGTTTCTTTGAACTGGCGTGACACAGAAGGTGAATTTGAATATGAAAGAGATGGAAAGATGGTTTATAAAAACCATCACGCCTCTTCTATCCGTCAGGACGTGGAAGATTCATTGAGCAGATTACAGACAGACTATCTGGATTGTGTCGTTGTACACCGTATGTCTTCAACCGTTCCGGTTTCAGAAACCATGCAGGAATTAATGAAACTGAAGAAAGAAGGAAAGATCAGAGCTGTCCTTTTATCTAACTCAAAACCTTCTGACTTTGAAGAATATGCTTCATATGGAGAAGTGGATGGTGTACAGGAGAAGTTCTCCTTATTATCACCAGACAATCAATCATATTTTGATACATGCAGGAAACATGATGCAGTATTCCAGGTATATGGCTCGCTGGAAGAAGGGGCATTAACTGGCCGGAAATTCCTTGAACAATCATTTGGGAAGAATGATGTACGTACGGCTAATGGCTGGAATCGGGAGCCTGCAGCTTCCGCGTTACGTCATATGTATGATGCCCTGGAACCTTTAACAGATAAATATCATTGTTCGTTTGCCAACCTGTTCCAGGCATGGACTTTAAAACAATATGAAAATCTGAACCTCTTAACCGGATTCAGACATGTTTCTACAATGAATGATACATGCAGGGTATTTGAAGTGAATCTGAGTGATGAAGATGCAGACTTCATAGACCGGCAGGCTGATAAAGTCAGAAAAATGCATGATGGAAAGAATCCGTTTGTAAAGTAAAGAAGCAGTTTACGGCTGTTTCTTTCTTTTTGGCTTTTTGAATTTATGATACAGGTATCTGATCAGTAACATCGTACTGACCAATAAGGCAAAAGCATAACCCGCAAAACCTAAAACTGGTATACCTAATACCATAGGTTTCATGTCTGTAGCACAGATAATACTGCTGGCTATTAGCAGAGCTGCTATGCATAGACCAATGACAAGATTTCTGACCGCAGAAGCAACAACATCATTAAAAGGAACAGAAGAGTGCAGAGTGATATTCAGGTTAGACTGTCCATCCAGATATTCCTTCAGAACATCATATGTTAAGGAAGGTATTTCTACACCTTTATTTGTGATCCGGTAAGCCTTGCGTATATCCTTCTGGATTTCCTGTTTCCAGTCAATATTCTGCAGAAGATTATCACTCATGCGGTTAGACGCAATTTCAAACATACTGATATCCGGGGAGATGATAGAAAGAACACCCTGCATCTGGGTTAAACCACGGCATAACATGGTCATGCCATGCGGCAGGGTTATATTATTTGCTTTCATGATTTCCATCAGATCATTCATCATGTCCGCAATATTGATATCTCCTATACCGGAACCGCCATAATCATTCAAAAATGACTTCAGATCCTGATATAACTGAGCTCTGTCAGGTTTCCCGCGGAAATCACCGATTTCAAGAACGGCATCTTCAATCATCGGGATATCCCGTAAGGCAATTCCTCTGACACCTTTTACCATGACCTTACGGTCATGCTCGGTTAGTCTTCCCATCATGCCCATGTCAATCCAGACAATCTTTCCATCCCTGATTTTGACATTGCCGGGATGCGGATCCGCATGAAAGAAACCATCATCCATTACCTGCTTGATAAAGCTGTTCACAAACTTGGTTCCTATTTCTTCCAAGTCATAACCTTCTTCTTTTAATGTTTTGACATCATCAATCGGACAGCCTCCAATATATTCCATGACCAATACCCGGCTTGTACAGTATTCGTTATAGACCTTTGGCACAGCCACATAGTTAATGCCTTTATTATTCCGGGCAAATTCCCGCATGTTGGTTGCTTCCTGCAGGAAATCCATTTCCTGTTGTGCTACTGCCCACATTTCATCAAGAACCATGTTCAGATCAACAACATTCTTTAATTCACCGATTGGCGGCATAAAAGATACCAATCTGTGTAACAGACTGATATCTCTTGCCATGGTGTCATAGATTCCTTTGCGCTGCACCTTGATGATGACTTCATCACCATTCTTTAAAACAGCTTTGTGTACCTGTGCTATAGAAGCTGAACCCAGAGGCTTTGGATCAATGGAAGTGAAATATTCCCGCCAATCCGTACCATAGGATCCATTGATGACTTCTTCAACCGTAGAGAAGGGCATTGGATCCACTTCCGAGTTCAGCTTCATTAATTCATCGCAATACCGCTTTGGAAGAATATCAGAATGCAGGGACATGATCTGACCCAGTTTGATGAAGGTTGGACCAAGTTCTTCCAGTATGATTCTCAGCTTTTCAGGTGTGATACCACGCTGTATTTTATTGCGCAGTAAAATATCACGAATCTCACGGAAACGTGCCGCATTCTCTTTTTTTACTTCTTTACGCGGTTCATTACTCATTTGTTATCCTGGTCTTCTTTGTTTTCAGTATCCTTGATTGCTTCTTTTAATTTAGCAAGGTCTTCTTCTGATAATCTGGAAACCATATCCTTGAAATCCGTGCTTTCTTTCTTGTCCTCCGCTTTTGTTTCTTCGGCCTTATGCTTTAATTCCTGGTTCAGTGCTTTTCCCTGTTCAACAGTTATTTCACCTTTCTTAACAAGCTCATCTACAATCTCACTGGATTTTTCAACAGTGACGGCAGCGGCGCCAATGCCCGCTAATAATACTTTCTTTAATGCTTCTGTAATATCCATAATTATGCCTCCGGAGTTCTGTAAGACTCTTCTTTCTACAAGAATTATAATACAGCCTTAACTTTGTCTGAAATACAAAAAGGACGCAATGTATTCTATGCGTCACATTTATGAATTGGTAATAATGCAGAAGTTTAGTATAAATACAGAGTTTAGTAATACTGCTGATGTACTTTAAATATATGCACACATATATGAATTTCAATTATGGCTGGTTCGTTACTTGACGAACAAAATGACTGTACATTTAGATTTTTTCAGAAAATGCACATTAACAGTAATTTTGCATAAATTACATATAATGAACGTGAAAGAAGGTTCGTAAAAATGTATTTTACGGAAATGAAAGTAAATGGTATGTATTGCGGTCACTGCATCATGAAAGTGACAGGTGCTCTGGAATCTATCGGCGGACAGGATGTACAGGCGGATATACCTACAGGAAGGGTAACTTTCCGTTCCAAAGAGAAACCTTCCGTTTCAGCAATTGTAGAAGCTCTGGCACGTATGGACTATACGGCTAACGGTATATTGATTCATAAAGAAGACTGATGCTTATCATGCATGTGATTCAACACCATATTCAGAATCATTCCAAAGGATATTAATGCACCACCGATTAAAGATTCCGTATTGGCAGTTGTCCCGGAGAATATATCAATGATAAATCCCATAGATAACTGACCGATGAAGGATAACAGGGTTAAAGAGAATTGTGAGATATGTTTTGACACAAAGGAATTCAAACCAACCGTAAAAATAGAAACAGCACCGCCAAGATAGATCCAGAAAGGCCCTGATAAGATATGAGAGAAGGTTATGTCTGTATGCGGTGTCAGTATTAATGCAAGCAGCCAGGCAACCGGGAATCCTCCCAGAATATTAATAAAACTGCTCTGCATGGAACCAACGGACTTGGCAAGACGGGCATTGATAGAACGTGACGTGACAATACTTAAGCCTACTAATAATGCAAGTATGACAGCTGTCATAGCCTGCCCCACAGAATTATCCAGCATTAACAATATGCCGATTAATGCAAAGGCAAGACCAATCAGATTGTTGAGGGGAAGCTTGTGTTTCTGCATCCCGAATAAACCGAAATAATCAATGATGATGGAGGTCAGAGTTTCACCTAACAGACCTAATGCAGAAATGCTGGTCATGGATATTTTGCCATAGGCAAATGTCTGGAAGACAGTTGTGGTAACCCCGATGACTCCACCTATGTAAATCCACCATGGCTGTGATTTATCCAGATGGATTTTCTTTTTTGTTACAAGAAGAACAATTGCCGCAAATACAAGTCCGACTGTATGCACAACTGCAACTTCCAGCCATATGCCGATCCGTGCATTCAGTCTGCCGTTCATGAGGATCATAATGGCGATAGCAGCGCCATTCAGAAAGGTAAGCAGAGAATACATAATTTCCTCCCATATGAATTCTGCAGAATTATATAAGATTCATAATGCTTTGTCAGTATCCGCAATGATATTTCCGCAGACTTTTTGTATGATATAATGAGCGCGTGAAAAAAGGAGAAAGACTTTGTCCACCTATACATTAAATTTGACATTGACAAATATCCGGATGATTGCCGTTGCGTTAATAGATATATTTGTCATGTGGCTGATATTCTACTATGCCCTTCGGATTGTCCGCAGTAATACCCGTACAATACAGATTTTCAAAGGAATTATTCTTGTCATAGTTGTGGATGGTCTGGCTAAATTACTGGGGCTGAAAACCCTTGAATTCTTTACAGACATGTTCATCAACTGGGGCTTTCTGGCAATTATTATTATCTTCCAGCCGGAAATCCGTTCTATTCTGGAAAAAATCGGTAAAAGTAATATGTTTTCACGTATCTCTACTTTAACCGGTAATGAAAAGGAAAATCTGGTTGATCAGATTGTGACTGCGGTCATGTTGTTAAGCAAAGATCAGACAGGTGCTTTGATTTCCATTGAACAGGACCATTCTCTGGATGACTTCATTGCGACAGGCACCAGACTGAATTCTGATGTTACCGCAGAACTGTTAACTTCTATATTTGTAACATCGACACCACTGCATGATGGGGCCGTTATTATCCAGGGAGACAAGATTGCCTGTGCCAGTGCGTATTTCCCGCCAACCAACATGGAACTCCCAAGCCGTTACGGGGCCCGTCACAGAGCTGCCATAGGTATCAGTGAGATTACGGATGCCGTGACTATAGTAGTATCAGAAGAAACCGGTAATGTTTCTATTACCGAAGGTGGAAAGATATTCTCTGTAGACAGACAGCAGTTAAGAGATTACCTGTTAAGAGTTATCTGTGGTGAAGCAACCGAAGTCAGAAGCTCTCATCATAATAACAATAAGCCAGAGAAGAAGAATACTACGGTTTTAAGCAAGCTTGCGATCAGAAAGCAGGAAGAACCGGTTGATGATAAGGTCAAAGTGGAATCTGTAAAGCCGGCTGAGACAAAACCGGTTGCTACGGAAGAGGAACAGCGTATCAAGGCAGAAGAAGTGCATAAGGCTGCGGATGAAGAAGCAATCGCCGCAGAGATTAAGCTTCCTCATAAAAAGAAGCGTCCAAAACCTAGTTATCCAAAGCAGGAAAAGAAGAAGATTCCGGACATCGATGCGGATGAAATCGCAAGAGAAAGAAAACAGCGTGAACGCATGAGCCCTGAAGAGGTTCAGGCCGCAAGAGATGCCGCATTGCAATCGATGAGACATGATCAGCCTGAAGATAAACAGAAGCCTGTTATCAATTCTGAAGACAAACGTTTTGATACAACGAAACTGGATATATCCAGGATTGTCGGATTTAACAATGAGCTGGATCATCAGTTTGATCTCGTTGATGATATGAAGAAGAAGGATACCTCCGATAAAAAGAAAGGAGGCAGCCGGAAATGAGTGAAAAAGATAAGAAGCGTATAGATCAGGAAGAAGAACAGAATGCCAGCCGTATGGATAAAAATAAAACAGAGCTGGCGCAGCGTATTGCCAAGCAGTCCAGAAAAATGGCTCACACCTATGAACATGTGGAAGGCGGGCTGTTCAGAATTATCAGATGGTTCTCTACACTGTTAGACAAGCTGCTGTTTAATTCCAAACATATCCGGTTAACTGCATTTATCCTGGCAGTATTAATGTATGTTGTTGTTAACTACAACAGTATGTCTAAGCTGTACACAACATCTCTGCAATCATCCCGTACTCTGGATGATGTTGCCGTAAGTGCAGAATATAACTCAGATACCTTTGAAGTTTCCGGTTTGCCGGAAACAGTCAATGTAACAATCACCGGTGATGCGACAAATGTTGTCAATGCGGCTTCTTCTGGTGATGGGAAGGTTGTCGCAGATCTGGAAGGATTAACCGAAGGTCAGCATCAGGTGAAGCTTACCGGAAGCGGCTATGGAGACAATGTCACCGTTGTTACAAATCCATCTACTGCCGTTGTTACGTTAAAGAAGAAGACAACCCAGCAGTTCGATGTTTCCTATGACTTTATTAACCAGGATAAGATGGATTCCCGGTATTCGCCTGGTACACCTGAGTTTGAATCATCCAAGGTAAATGTACGTGCTTCCAAAGATAAGCTGGATACCATTGCCTTTGTAAAGGCATTGATTGATGTATCTGGTCAGACTGCAGACTTTGAACAGGATGCCAAACTTGTTGCCTACGATTCAGACGGCAATCCGGTTCAGGCGGATATTATCCCGGATACTATTCATGTCAAGGTCCCGGTTACTTCTCCTAATAAGGCTGTACCAATTGAAGTACAGGTAAATGGTGATATTCCGGATAACAAGGCAATTGAATCTATCTCAATGGATCAGCAGTCTGTTACGATATATGGCTCTGAAACAGCACTTGCGAATATTCAGAATGTAGTTGTCACGCTGGATGCCAAGTCTTTGACAAAGGATTCTACCGTAGTCAGACCGATCGTACTGCCTTCCGGGGTTTCCAGTGCATCGGTAACGCAGGTTACGATGAATGTGACATTGTCAGATGCTGTTTCCAAGACAATTGATAATGTCCCGATTAATGTCATTAATAACACCAATCATTACAAGGCTTCTCAGCCTGACAATATTACAACTGCTTCGGTAACTGTTACAGGTACCCAGAGTAACATTGATCAGATTACCGCAGATGATATTAATGTATATATTGATATGAAAGATGCCCAGCCTGGTCTGCAGACATTCAGACTGCAGGTAGAGCAGCCGGATAACGGACTTGTCAAATATACATTGAATGATACAGAATATGAATTGAATGTACTTGGTGAAAAGACAGAAGATACAGATACAAATGAAGGAGCAGATGTAAACAATGAGTAAGTATTTTGGTACAGATGGCATCAGAGGCAGAGCTAATGAAGGCCTTACAGCACAGCGTGCTTTTGAAGTAGGCAGATATCTTGGCTACTATTACAGCAAAAACGGAAAGCAGAAGATTATTATCGGAAAGGACACAAGACTTTCTTCAGATATGCTGGAGAATGCCCTTGCGGCAGGTATTGCTTCACAGGGATGTGATGCCTATCTTGCCGGCTATTGTCCTACACCGATGGTTTGTTACCTGACAGTAAATGAAGATTTTGCCTGCGGTGCAATGATCAGCGCATCTCATAATCCTTTCTATGATAATGGTATCAAGGTATTCTCCAAAGAAGGCATCAAGCTTCCTGGTGAGATAGAAAACCTGATTGAAGACTATATTGACGGCAAGGTTACACTTCAGTATGCGACAGATGAGAAGATCGGCAAGGTAATTCCTTATCCGAACGGATTAGATGATTATCTGAACTTTGTGACAAATGAATATGATCTGCCATTACAGGGATTCAGAGTTGCCATGGATTGTGCTAATGGTTCCTCAACTTATACGGCAGAAACTGCACTGAAGATGCTTGGCGCAGATGTAACAGCTTTAAACAATGAGCCTAATGGCGTCAATATCAATTACCAGTGTGGTTCTACCCATCCTGAGAAGTTCCAGCAGTTTATGAAAGATCATCCGGGAGAGTTTGATATCGGACTGACATTTGATGGAGACGCAGACCGTCAGATTCTGGTTACACCGGATGGAAAACTGGTGAATGGTGACTATGTTCTGTATATTCTCGGTAAGTATTATCGTGACGAAGGCACCTTGACAAACAACACAATTGTGACAACAGTGATGGCTAATCTCGGCTTATGGAAAGCCATGGAAAGAGAAGGCATCAATGTTGAAAAGACTCAGGTAGGTGATAAGTATGTCTATGATATGATGTGCAAAGGCAATTATATTGTCGGTGGTGAACAGAGTGGACATATTATCTTAAAGCATCATGAAACAACCGGTGATGGTCTGATGACCGCATTAGCCATCATCAAAGTCATGAAGAAAACCGGTAAAACCATCAATGAACTGATGGAAGGATTAACCATCTATCCGCAGTTATTAGTCAATGTAGAAGTTGTGGATAAGACAAAAGTCATGGATGATCCGGAGGTTCAGAAGGCAATTGATGAAGTAGATGAAGAACTTCATGGTAATGGCAGAGTTCTGGTAAGACCATCTGGTACAGAACCTTTATTAAGAGTTATGGCGGAAGCTGAAACCGATGAGATCTGCGCAAAAGAAGTGAATAAGATTGCGGATCTGATTCGTGATAAGTACGGAGTCAGGCAGTAATATGAGAATCTGTGTGTAAAAGCACAGATTTTTTATAGATTCATATTCTGAAATGCCAAAGGTGTTCATATAAACTGTGCTAGAATATAGACAGGTGATACATACATGAAAAGGGTAATCGCAATCGTAGAAGATGAAAAGGATCTGAACGAACTGGTAAAGCGGTATCTTGAAAAAGAAGGATATGAAGTACGTTCATATCTGACTTTTGATGAAGCCAGTCCGCATACATCAGATGATGATGTACATTTATGGATTCTGGATATTATGCTTGGTGAAAAGAGCGGATTTGATCTGATTGAGGAAATCCGTATGCATGATCCGGATGTTCCGGTTATTTTCATGTCCGCAAGAGATAAGGAATTCGACCGTATCATAGGTCTTGAAAAAGGCAGTGATGACTATATAACCAAGCCTTTCTCACCTAAGGAACTTGTTTTAAGAGTCAATAATCTGATCCGCAGGGTATATCGTGATGACGATCAGAAGATTTCAGTTGATGGATACGAAATTGATGAAAAACAGAGAATCGTATACCATGGCGATGAAAAGATAGAATTAACTACCAAGGAATTTGATCTGTTGATGCTGTTTGTCAATCACCGGGGGACAGCTTTCCCGCGTGAGGAGATTCTTGCCAGCGTATGGGAAGAAAACTATTACGGTTCAGATCGTGTGGTAGATGATACGTTAAGAAGATTAAGAAAGAAGATGCCGGATCTTTCCATACAGACAATTTACGGATTCGGATACAGACTTGGATGAAAAGACTGAGATTATGGCTGCGTGAACTTTCCTTAACGCAGCAGCTTTTAACAATTATCTTTTTGTTTATTGCCATATTTGGCTTATTTGTGTTTTTTGTGCTGACTCCGGCAGTAGACCGCTTTTCTGAAACAGAGATGTATGAATTTCTTCATAATTCGCAGGATCCTCTGATCAACTGGATGGAAGAAAACCCTGATATCATACCGGATGTCACAACGGATGATGATGCGAGTATCTATCAGGCTGTCTATGTTCCAAAAGAAGGCAGATTAATCATCATTGGCAATGCGGATATCCCGGAATATGTCCAGAAGGATATTGTGGAAAATGCCAAAGACGGAAAATCAGGTACACGTGACTATGCCGCAAAACTGAGTGCACAGACGCAGAGTTATTCAGATGTCTGTTATCTGTATTCTGTTACCATGCTGAAAGACGGAAGGTCTCTGGTATCTGTTCTGACGGATGATTATCGGGTCTCTTTCCAGAAGTCATTAGTGGATAACGTTGTTTTAATGAATATATTTATCTTCGCTATCCTTTTACTGCTGTTATTGATCTGGGTTGGTACTTTAATTTATCCATTGAATCAGATCAAACAGTATATTCAGAAGGTCAAGAATGATGAACCGGCTGAATTAAATATCAAGCGTTATGATGAGATTGGTGAAGTAGCTGATGCCTTAAAAGACATGGATGCTGAACTGAAACGTCAGAATCGTGAAAAAGAAGAAATGATTCAGAACATATCTCATGATCTGAAGACACCTATCGCAACGATTAAATCCTATTCAGAGGCAATTAAAGATGGTGTATATCCGTATGATACCCTTGAAAAATCAGTAGATGTCATTATTGAACATTGTGACCGACTTGAAAAAAAGGTTAAGAGTCTGATTGTCTTAAACAAGATGGGCTATCTGATAGATGAATGTCCGGAAGGCAATACATTAGATATGAATGCAGTGATTGATAAAGCCTTGTTATCTTTAAAAGAAATCAGGCCTGAAATCACCTTTAAAAGAGAAACAGATCCCGGTATCAAGTTCCATGGTGAAGAAGAGCCATGGCGTATTACGGTTGAAAATCTGATTGATAATGCATTGCGTTATGCAAAGACAACCATAACCGTAACACTTCATGAAGGGGAGTTATGCGTTATCAATGACGGTCCGCACATCAAAGAAGACAGGCTGGAAACATTATTCCACCCTTATGAAATGGGAACCGGAGGTCAGTTTGGCTTAGGTCTTTCTATCGTGCACAGAGTTGTTACGACGTATGGATATAAGGTAGAAGCAGAGAATCTTACAAATGGCGTATGTTTCAGAATAACTGAAGAATTAAAGTCTCCTGCCCGCAAAACAAGACATAACAATCGAAGATCACTTACAGAGACTGTCAAAAAAGCTTAACGACAGCCTCTTTTTTAGTTACAATGAACAGGCAATGACAGAGTATAAAAATATACATGGTGTAAAAACAGCATATGTAGAAGCAGGGAAGGGTAATGATGTCATTCTGCTTCATGGATGGGGCCAGAATAAGGAAATGATGAGTCAGATCATGAATCACTTATCAGATCGTTTTCATGTATGGGCTCTGGATTTTCCGGGATTTGGTGAATCCGATGATCCGGACACTGCCTGGGGTGTACCTGACTATGAAGATTTTCTAAGTGATTTTATTGTTGAAAATGATATTCATAATCCAATACTGATCGCCCATTCTTTCGGATGCCGGGTTGCGATCCGGTATGCGGCAGATCATCAGGATAACGTCAGAAAGATGTGCCTGACTGGTGCAGCAGGAATCCGGCCAAAACATGGATTGGAATGGCAGGTAAAGACAAAGGCATATAAAGCAGGAAAGTGGTTTCTGAAGGCTACTGGTCAGAATGAAAAACTGGAAGAGATGCAGAAGAATGCCGGCTCAGAAGATTACCGTAATGCCAAAGGGGTCATGAAGCCTACTTTTGTGAAAGTCGTTAATGATGATGTATCTGATATTCTTAAGGATGTAAAGTGTTCTGTATTACTTGTCTGGGGTGATCAGGATACAGCAGCACCATTATGGATGGGAAAACAGATGGAAAAAGAAATGCCTGATGCAGGTCTTGCCATATTTGAAGGTGATGATCACTGGGCATACTGGCATCAGCCGCAGCGGTTTAATGCTGTATTAGATATATTCCTGAAAGGAGATGCATGATGAATACAGGCAGATGGTTTTTATTTGTATGTTTAATGCTGGCAATGGCAGTTCCATGCAAACATGCATTATTTATCTTTCAGCAGAATCGTTATGAAACAGGCAGACTGAACGAGTGGATGAAAGAATCCATTCGTATAAATATTAAAAATAATATTCTGAATCTGATGCTTGCCGTATTTGGAGTGATAGACGGGTTAACGTTCAGAGATCCGGCACGTATGATTGTGACCGGCTGTCTGTTATTAGTCATGGCAGTTATTAACTTTATCCAGGAAAGACATAAAACATATATCAAACCTCTGGTATATACAGCAAGAGTGAAAAGACAGATTGCTGTAATGGCAGTGTTAGCAGTGTTATGGAATCTTGTCCTGGTACTGTATGATCTGTATCCGGTATTTGTTTTCAGCAGTCTGTTAATGCCATGGATCCTTTTATATCCTATGAGCGGTATAACTGCACCTGTAGAAGCTGCTGTAAAGCAGTCTTTCCTAAATGACGCAAAGAAGATTCTGGCATCTGATCCGGATTTAATCAAGATAGGCATTACCGGATCCTATGGCAAGACAACTACCAAGAACATTATGCAGGCTGTATTATCCGAGCAGTTTAATTCATTAATGACACCTGCATCCTATAACACACCTATGGGTATTACCAGAACAATCAGGGAAATGCTGAAACCGATTCATCAGGTATTTATCTGTGAAATGGGTGCGGATCATGTGGGTGATATCAGTGAACTGATGGATTTTGTGCAGCCTTCCATAGGGGTAGTAACTTCTATCGGCCCTCAGCATCTGAATACCTTTGGCTCCCAGGAAAACATCACAAGAGAAAAGATGAAGATCATTGAGATGCTGCCAGAAGACGGCTTTGGCATCATGAATTATGACAATGATTTCATCAGAAACTGGAAGGTCAGAAATCCGGTACAGACTGTAACATATGGCATCCATCATCATGATGTAGATTATTACGCAGATGATATTCAGTATACAGCAAATGGTTCTGTATTTACGGTTGTTCATGGAGATGAAAGAATCCCGTTTGAGACAAAGCTTTTAGGTGAATTAAATATTCTGAATATTCTTTCTGCAGTCGCAGCTGCCAGATATCTGAATGTTTCATGGGTAAAGATTCAAAGAGCAGTAAAGCAGATGAAACAGGTAGAACATCGTCTGGAGTTGAAGAAGATCAATGGATTCAGATTTATTGATGATGCCTTTAATGCCAATCCGGTAGGTTCTGCCATGGCCCTGGAAGTTCTTTCCAGAATGCCGGGAAGAAGGTTTATTGTCACACCAGGTATGATTGATCTTGGTGAAAAACAGGATGAAATCAATCATCATTTTGGCACTTTAATGAAGGGTAAGGCAGATACTGTTGTACTCGTTGGTGAGATACAGACAAAGCCTATCTATGATGGCTTAAAAGAAAGCGGTTTTGATATGGATCAGGTAGTCGTTCTAAAGAGTGAGAAAGAAGCATTTAACTTTATCTGGGCAGATGCTTCACGCAACGACACGATTCTTCTGGAAAATGATCTTCCGGATGCGTTTAATCATTAAGACAGTACATGGAATAGAAATGTACTGTTTTTTCGGATATATTAGTAAACAAGTGAGGTGAGACTATGCAATGGGCTGTACTTGCGACATGGAAAATGTCCCTGAATGGGTGTGATAAAGCTGCTTCTTTATTGAAAATGGGAGATTATGCGCATAGAGCTGTTTTAAATGGTATCCATGATGTAGAAGATAATCCTTCTTTTCATTCTGTAGGATATGGAGGAAGACCGGATATCAATGGACATGTGGTTCTGGATGGAGGCTTCATGGACGGTAATACGCTTCATTTTGGCGCAGTTGGTTCTATAGAAGGTTACAGATCGCCTGTATCCATTGCCTATTCTTTGTTGAAATATGATGCGAACAACTTTCTTGTCGGACATGGGGCAGAACAGTATGCAGAATCACATGGCTTTGCAAAAAGGAATAATGTCACCGAAGAATCAACAAAGATTTATGAGCAGGGGATGAAGGAAAGAAAGCAGAAGCTGAAGGCATATGATGGTCATGATACGGTATGCTTTTTAGCTAAAGATATTCGTAAAACAATCGTTGCGGCAACATCTACTTCCGGATTGTTTCTCAAGGAAGCAGGCAGAGTAGGAGATTCTCCATTGCCTGGCAATGGCTATTATGCAGATTCTGATATCGGGGCTGCGGCAGCCACTGGCATGGGTGAAGAGATCATGAAGGGAGCCTTGTCCTATGCGGCAGTTGCCCGGATGGCAGAAGGTGACAGTGCTCAGGAAGCTGCGGATCATGTTGTCAATCATCTGGATCAGTTATTAAAGAAAAGAAATGGCTATGCCCAGGCAATGTCTCTGATTGTCATGGATAAAGAAGGCAGCTATGGCATTGGCACAAATGTACCATTTACCTTCACATATGCATCAGAGAATACAAGAACGACTCTGTTTGAAGCTGTTCCTGATGCAGAACATACAATTATCAGAGAGGTAAAGGAGATTTAAATGACAGTAAAACCGGTTATTTGGGGACATCGTGGTGCTTCCGCACTAATGCCCGAAAATACAATTTGTTCCTTTAAGAAGGCAGAAGAAGATCATGCGGATGGTGTTGAACTGGATATTCAGTTAACAAAAGACGGTCAGATAGTTGTCTGTCATGATGAAACAATAGACCGTACTTCTGATGGAAAAGGATATATCAGAGATTACACATTAGAAGAGCTTCGCCATTTTAATTTCAATAAGACACATCCTGAAGTGGAACATGCGGATATTCCATTAATGAAAGAAGTATTTGAATTATTAAAACCTGGAAATCTGACAATTAACATTGAATTAAAGACAGGTGTCTTTGATTATCCGGGAATAGAAGAAAAGATTATTGCATTAACGCATGAAGAAGGATTTGAAAAAAGAGTGATTTACTCTTCCTTTAATCATTATTCTATTCTGAAGATTCAGGAACTGGATCCAGAGGCTGAAACAGCTTTCCTGTATGCGGATGGCGCATTGGATATGCCTGCCTATGGGCATAAGCATCATGTACAGGCGTTACATCCGGATAAATGCAATCTGCGCTATCCTGACTTTATGGAACAATGCAGACAATTTGGTCTTGATGTTAATGTATGGACAGTCAATTCTGAAGATGATATACGCATGTGTCTGGATTATGGCGTACATGGTATTATCGGTAATGATCCTGCCGCAATCAGAAAAACAGTAGAGAGATATTTGAAATGAATGAATTTGAAACATTATTAAAAAATGAAATACAGCCATGGTTAAAGGATCATGTACAGGATGGCTGGATAACCAGTGAAGATGGATTGAAACTGCATTATTATCAGGCGGTTAATCCGGATGAAAAAGCAGCTGTTGTTATGATTCATGGTTTCTGTGAATTCTTTGGAAAGTACCATGAGACAGCATATCGTTTTTATAAAGCAGGATATTCCATCTTCTTTCTGGAACTCAGAGGTCATGGCAAGTCACAAAGAGAAAGACAGTATAAAGATGAAAGAGTTTATGTCTCTTCTTTTGATGACTATGTAAAGGATATTCATTCTTTTATGCCTTATGTAAGAGAACATTCTCTTTCCAAGCGGTATTTCCTGTTTGCACATTCCATGGGCGGTACGGTAGCTACTTTATATCTTGAACAATATCCGCAGGACTTTACATGTGCTGTCTTAAGCTCACCAATGCTAAAGGTAAATTATGGAAAGATTCCGGATGCGGCTGTTGATGTACTTGCGGTATATACAAAGATTCATGATCAGGATGATGAATATGCGCCTGGTCAGCATGCCTTTACAGGTAAAGATGAATTTGAAAAGTCCTCCTGTATGGATTATGACCGTTATTTATATCAGCTGAATCAGAGAAGAAACGATCATGATTATCAGACCTGGGGCGCAACATGGGGATGGGCCAGAGCCGCCAAGACAGGCAGTGAAAAAGCATTAAGAAATGTGGATAAAATAAAGACTCCTGTGTTATTATGCCAGGCTGGCAAAGATACGATGGTACGCCTGGAAGGACAGAATATATTTGATCAGAAGTGTACAACTGTAACCCTGATTCAATTTCCTGATTCCAAGCATGAGTTATTTAATGCGGATGATGATACCAGGAAGAAATACTTCGAATCTGTATTGGCGTATTTTGGGGCATATGCAAAAAAATAAAAAACTGGTTGCATATTCCCTATGCTCATGGTATATTTAATGAGCGCTGAAAAAAGAGAGTGATAAAAACTCATGCGCTTGGCAGACTGTTGAGGAAATACTCAAGAGGCCGAAGAGGTGCCCCTGCTAAGGGCATAGGTCGGG
>CAZHUX010000015.1:0-34310 GCA_964535445.1 uncultured Galactobacillus sp.
AAAAGACAAAACCCTCAAAAATATTTTAGAAAGTTTAAGAACTTATTCATAAAAGAAAAACTCCATAAGGAGTTATACTCCCTACAGAGTTCTGTTCATCTTATGCCTGCGCTTTTTCTCTCTTTTTAATAGCAGGGAGAATAAATCCAAGCAATGTTAATACGACAGGTGTAATGATATTCAATGCCAGGGTAAACGGGTCTTTAGAATAGACACCCAGGATACAGCAGGCAGCTGTAACCACAAAGCACCATCCGCCAAAGAACATAGCTACTTTATTATTCTTTACAAATCTGTATTCAGGTTTAAATTTGTCATCCTGTTTTCTCAAGCATATATATGCCGCAAATACCCATAAGTAACGCATTGGCATACATACAGAATTCAGCTTGTTTAACTGCTGTAATACAGCAGCGGCTCCCGGAACAAATGACTGTACTAATACAATCGCACCAGATAATACCGCTACCATCTTGATACCATTGACATAAGCACCCTTGTCATTCTTCTTTAAAAGCTTTGTAGGAATAAATTCACGTGCATCTTCATTATCCAGTAACATACGTAATGGTGCATCAATACTTAATACTAATGTAGAAAGCTGGCCAATCGCATTGCATATCGCATAAATGATTAACAATGTATCTCCCATATGCCAGTAATTACCAAGTTTCTGGAAAGCCAGATAAGAACCATTTGCGACATAGGAATTAAAACTTGCATCACTAGCATTGATAACCTTCGGATCAAACATCATACCCATGGCAATTGTTCCAAGAATAGCACATACAACTACCATAACAGCTAAAGTAATCATTGCCTTAGGGAAGTTCTTGCTTGGCTTATCCATCTTGTTTACATATGGAGAAATCTTTTCACATCCACCTACTGCGAATACAAGAATAGATAAGGAAGTAAAGTACTTTACGTCAAAGGATGGGATCAGATTCTTCATGGAGAAATCCATGCTGACATAATCTGCACCAGGGTTAATGACTCTTGCCCCAAACATCATGATGATGTAAAGAATAGACATCACAAACATGGATGTTCCGGCTAATGTTGTTAACTTCTGTAATGGATTTATTCCTCTGCTTGCTATATAGCAGAACAGCATTAATACAGCGAAAGTCACTAACTGTACTGCGATTGTAGGGAAGCTGTCATAGGTTGTACCGTTTCTGAATATGGCCCAGCTTAATGCTTTCAATCCACCGGATGACTTACTTGCAATATATGTTACATGAACTGCCCAGTATGTCCATCCGGCATAATATGCAGCCTTAGGACCTGCTGTCTTCAGCATCCAGGAAGAAACACCACCGCCTGAATCCTTAAAGGCAGAACCTAACTCACCTACCATTAATGCATAAGGAATAAAATATAAAGCAAACATCAGAATCCAGGAGAAGATAACCTGGATACCGTTAAAGTAAACAAATCCGTTTAATACATTACCGAATCCCCAGACAGTTGAGAAACACATGAATGCCAGGGTAGTCCATTTGATCTTTTTTGAATCACTCATAAAACTCTTTAAAACTTAACTCCTTAAAACTTTAATTTATAATTTCCATCCCCGATTCCCTCAAATGATGAAGAAAAGTGAACTCTGGCAGCTTCAATTAAATAAGCTGTATCCTTAGCCCCTGCTGTCTCATATGGAGAATGCATAGCTAACTGAGGAAGACCGATATCCACTGTATTCAATGAAACATGGGATTGTGATAAGTTGCCTAAGGTTGAACCACCCAGCATATCAGAACGATTCGTAAATGTCTGATATGGAACATCTGCCTTATGACAGATCTCTCTCATAACCGCACCAGCCAGACCATCTGTTGTGTATTTCTGATTGGCACTGTACTTGATGACAATCCCTTTATTCATATATGGTCTGTTCGTAGGATCTGCCTTATCCGTATGATTAGGATGTACAGCATGCGCATTATCTGCAGATATCATGAAGCTGGACTGAATACTCTTGTAATATTCTTCTTCACTTCTGCCCATGACACTGTTAATTCTTCTCATTGTGTCATACAGGAATGTAGACATAGCTCCCTGCTTGGTTCCACTGCCTACTTCTTCATTATCAAAGATGGCATCTAATGCTATGGAATCCTGTGGTTCAGCCTGTAACAATCCCTGTATGGAAGAATATGCACACTGCAGATCATCCAGTCTGCCGCTGGCAATAAATTCATGATTCAGACCATATGTAGTAGCCTTCATTCTGTTATACAGATATAAATCCGTATCAATGATATCCTCTGGCTTAACACCGGTTTCTCTGGCAATCAGCTTTAAGAAAGAATCCTTTTCTTCTTCCTTTTCAGAAAACAATGGCAGCATATCTGCCTGTGCATTATAGGCATAACCATCATTAGCCTTTCTGTTCATATGTATTGCAAGATTAGGAATCATTAACAGATCTCTGTCAATATTAATAAGACGTGTCTCAATACCATCATCACTTCTTACAATCACTCTTCCTGCCACAGATAAAGGTCTGTCCAGCCATGGTGCACATAGCATGCCGCCATATTTTTCAACATTCAGTTTTACATACGCATCATCCACTGCAATCTCACAATTTGTCTTGATACGGAACAATGGTGAATCACAATGACTGGCCATAATCTGATAACCCTTAAAAGGATGATCAGGAATTACAAAAGCAATCAAAGCAGAATCATTTCTTGTCACATAATACTTATGACCATATTCCAGATGCCAGTCATTACCTTCATACAGTCTTGTAAAACCAGCATTATCTAACTGTGCCTTAAAATTACGTACTGCAAAGAAAGCATTCGGACTCTTATCTAAAAACTGAAACAATCCCTGATTCACTTTTTCAAAGTCAAACATACACTATCTCCTCTCATTTCGTCTTTACATAAAGTCATAATAAAAATATCTGTTTTAATACGATTATTCTTTATTATCCTTACTATTCTCAAAAGACATGCACTACGTATTATATATAAAATCAAAGGTGATGGCAACCATATATGAAAGCGTTTACACATATATGGTGATATATTTCTTCCTTAAGCAAATTTCATAAAGAAAGTTCGTGGAATATGGCATTTTTCTACAAATATTTATTATGCAGGGACCCCCCTGTATGGATCACCTTTACGGTGGCGGTTGATCCTCCTTGCATTAAGAGACTGATGTATCTCTGTAAATAACACATCTTAGTTTCGAAGAGTATGGTACAGCTCTTTAAACCTTGTACTAAGGAGGAAATACTTATGAGTTCGTATGAGATCATCATGGTAGTGTTACAAACTGCCTCAGTCGTACTTACGGCTATTCAATTAGGTCAGAATACAACAAAAAAGTAACCGCCTTGCCTCGAAACATTGCGGTTACAGCAATTAACTAGAGGGTCAGCCGTCCTCGGTGATCCTTTTACTTTTTCAGTATAGCCGAAGATGGTTTTTCGTCAATGATGGAAACTTTTTCTTTTATTGATAATTCTCTGTATTATTGTGCCTTTAACAAAATTCATAAAGTTTCATTATTTTTGGGGAATTCACCATTTTTCTACAAATATTTATTATGCAGGGGTATCCCTGTATGGATCACCTTTACGGTGGCGGTTGATCCTCCTTGCATTAAGAGACTGATGTATCTCTGTAAATAACACATCTTAGTTTCGAAGAGTATGGTACAGCTCTTTAAACCTTGTACTAAGGAGGAAATACTTATGAGTTCGTATGAGATCATCATGGTAGTGTTACAAACTGCCTCAGTCGTACTTACGGCTATTCAATTAGGTCAGAATACAACTAAAAAGTAACCGCCTTGCCTCGAACGCGAGCGGTTACACGTTAATGTGAGAGGGTCAGCCGTCATCGGTGATCCTTTACATCTTCAGTATAGCTGAGGATGAGTTTCCGTCAATGATGGAAATATTCTTTTTCATTCATCTGCAATGTAATTCGATAAGCATGGTTACTGTGAAATATTTTTGTTTCAAACTACTATTATGAAGTTTCATTATTTTTGTGGAATTCGCCATTTTTCTACAAATATTTATTATGCAGGGGTTTCCCTGTATGGATCACCTTTACGGTGGCGGTTGATCCTCCTTGTATCAGGAGACTGATGCATCTCTGTAAATAACACATCTTAGTTTCGAAGAGTATGGTACAGCTCTTTAAACCTTGTACTAAGGAGGAAATACTTATGAGTTCGTATGAGATCATCATGGTAGTGTTACAAACTGCCTCAGTCGTACTTACGGCTATTCAATTAGGTCAGAATACAACTAAAAAGTAACCGCCTTGCCTCGAACGCGAGCGGTTACACGTTAATGTGAGAGGGTCAGCCGTCATCGGTGATCCTTTACATCTTCAGTATAGCTGAGGATGAGTTTCCGTCAATGATGAATGATTTTACAGTAAATGCATGTTGTTCTTTTCACATGCTTCGATCATCTCATCCGGCCATACAGATGCCTGTACTTCTCCTACATGTGCTCTGTTCAGTAATAACATGCATAGTCTTGACTGACCAATGCCGCCGCCGATGGTATATGGAAGCTCTTTATTGATAATCATCTGATGGTAAGGAAGATTTAATCTTCCTTCACAATGTGCTGCCTTACATTGAGAAACAATAGAGTCCTCATCTACTCTGATTCCCATAGAAGATATCTCTAATGCTCTGTTTAAAGCAGGAAGCCAGAATAACAAGTCACCATTCAGATCCCAGTCATCATAGTCCGGTGCTCTGCCATCATGTGGTCTTCCACTCCTCTTCAAAGGTTTTCCTATCTTTTCTATAAACACACATTTCTTGTCTCTGACAATTGCATTCTCTCTGTCCTTGACACTTAGCTCAGGATACAGATCCTCTAATTCCTGAGATGTGATAAAGAATACATCATCTGCCAGATGGCATACCGCTTCAGGATACTTGTACCAGACTTCATGTTCCATATGCTTGATAACTTTAAAGATAGTCTTAACAGTATTCCTTAAAGTATCTTCATTTCTTTCTTCTTTTAAGATAATCTTTTCCCAATCCCACTGGTCTACATAGATGGAATGCAGATTATCCAGCTGCTCATCTCTTCTGATAGCATTCATATTGGCATATAAGCCTTCATGTACATCAAAGCCATACTTCTTTAATGCATATCTTTTCCATTTAGCAAGAGACTGTACAACTTCCATCTTCTGATCAGGCATCTCCTGTACATCAAAACTGACAGGCCTTTCAATACCATTTAAATTATCATTCAGACCAGAAGACTTCGTCACAAACAAAGGTGCAGAAATTCTTAACAGATGCATTTCCTTTCCCAGTTCTTTCTGAAATGTATCGCGGATATACTTGATAGCTTCCTGTGTTGTTTTAACATCTAATACAGGATCATAATTCTTTGGAATCTGAAGGTTCATAAGATACTCTCCTATCTGTTTTCACGTATTCTATCATAGTTACATGCATACATAACCACAATATTAAAAGGACCTCTCACTAGAGAAGTCCTCTATAGTACTGATATCAATACTTTATTCTAAGACAACACCTGTATTTGGTGCAGCCTTCTTGCCTGTAGCCTTGGCTGGTGTCTTTGTGACTGTGTAGACATCACCATTCTTTGTTAACTGATAACCGTTACCAGCTGTAATCTTTACATTAGCACCTGATAATGTGAATGTTACTTCTCTGTTAACAACTGCACTTAATGCTGCATTTGCATCAGACAGAGTAATTGTTCCTCCATTTGGAACACTGTCTACAGCATCCTGTAAGGTTGTATAACCTGTTCCATTGTTATCAAAAGCTACAATTCCTGCAGGGACATTCTTACTGAATGTGAAGGAACTGAATCCATGATAATCAGTAAATGTTACCTGACCATATTCATCTACAGAAGCTGTATAAACGTATGTTTTGCCATCATCCTTCACATGCTTGACATACATTTTATTTAAACCCTTTGCAATGTCACCAAGCCTAACTCTTATCACAATAGGATCTGTGCTGTTCTTTAATACATCAGCCTTATTTCCTTCTGAAACTTTCTTACCAGTCGTAGCATCAATAACAGAATATGTTGGATTAATGTCTAACGTTATTTCGTTTGTGGCAGCGTTATATGCGGTTACTTTTGTGTCGAAAGTGAATGAAGCCACCTGAGTTGGCGGAAGACCTAATTTAGCAGCAGCGTTATTAAACGATGCATAATTTGTATTTTCTTTAGAATTGGCATCATTATCAACACTTAAATAAACAAATGTATTTTCTGGAAGCTGTACACCTTCAGCTACTGTAGCCGAATTAGTATTTACAGAAGGAGACAATGTCCCACCTGTAGTTTTAACAGGATAGCTGAATTTAATATCACTCTGCTGGCTGATATTATATGTATCTATAGAAGTTTGTGACACAAGGTACAAATCAGCATTTACATATGGTACGGTAATGCACTGATTGCTGTCCACAATGGAAACTACCTGTGGTGTCCATGTGCCGTTTGCATATGTGCTGACTAATACATAATCTCCACTGAGATCCTTATAACCATATGCATTTCCAGGTGGCAGTTTCACAGTAACATCACCACTGCCATTGCTGAGTTTAAATACAGCATTGTACACATCCGGTCCACCGGCTCTTATATCCTCTACAGTCGTAGTATCAAGATCCGGCCTAAACTGTGAAAAAGTACCTGCACTTAAATCATGAGCCTGAATCTTATTCGCAACAGCTGTCTTAAGTGCATCATCTGTAACATCAGTTATTGCTGCAGTACCATTGCTGATACTGACTCCCTGATATACAGCGCGAGCAAAAATTGTGGCAGTATTATCATCTGCAGCTACCGGTGTTATTGACAGCGGTAATGCAAGAAGTACAGCCAGAATCGTAGAAAATAATGATTTATTCAATATCTTCTTCATAAGCTTTCCCCCTTTATTTGTATTCGCTTACAGATATTATAAATATGCCTTTTTTATCTTTTCAATAAGTAATAGTCATTTTTCTTAAAAAATTGGCATCATACACTGATATGATGCCAATTGTCAGTTATTCTGTAAAACTATCCTTAGCTAATTCCTTGCACAGAATAATTTCTCTGTCTTCCGGCTGGTTCTCTATGCATGTCTGTAATGTAAGCATATGATCTCCATAATTCATACTGACACCTGTATCGTAATACTGGTTCTGCTTTACAGCATTCATATATGTATTGAAGTAATCTTCATCATAATTGACTAAGTTATACTGTAAATCATCTACCGGATACCAGTCATCACCAATCTGTTCGGTAAGACATTTATAAACAGATGCCACCACATAGTAACGAACATCACTATCTGTTACATATGCCACATACTTGTTATCTTCATAATTAGACTGATCTAATAATAAAGACAGAGGAGTAAAGGCAAGCTTTCTGGCAGATTCTGATTTGTTATAAACATAATGACCATACATGATCGTATTCATATCATCTGCACTGATGTTATTTTCATAATCAATTGTGATGGATCCCCAGGTTTCATCAGCTCCTGTCTGCCAGTTATGATACAGGTAATAATTGTTATCAGTACCCTGTAAGGTAGGCTGATGAATCAATTCACTTTCAAAGTATAAAATACCTTTCACATCACCATTTGTCTGTTCATCCGTACTTAATTCATCTCTTAGTTCCTGAATCTTATCATCATCTAATACATATTCTGCTTTCGGTTCTGCAGATGCAGTAGTAACAGGTTCAGGTGTAGAAGGTGCCTTTGCTGTTTCAGGCTTATGATTACCTGAAACAACTAATGCCACAATCACTACCACAGCTATAATTGCTGCTATCAATGATACAAGTACTTTCTTCTTTAACTTCATGTAAATAATCTCCTCTGTATCAGTTATACTTCTCTATAAACTTACTCTGTTTCTTTGATAACTTAAACGATGGTGCATCTACTGTCTTATAGATTAAAGGATTCATTTCTTTCTTTGCCTGATCCATTAATTCAGGTACTTCCTGTACCATCTTTTTATATTCTTCATTATCACTTAAGGCATCTTCTGTTTCCATCAACATACTTACATAATCCTTATAGTGATCCATATCATATCTCTGTAAGAGAAGTGCCTTTCTCTTATTCTTTAACATAGATACATATTCTTCATCATCTTTATCTGTATTTGCCAGGACATCATAACTGATACCTGACAGTTTATCTTTCTTTAATATATCTGACGCAAGATCTTTATCAGATGTTTCTGCCATCAGATTACGTTCTATCTCTTCTGAGAAAGGATAGATCTTATAAGCTGTGTCATAGTGCTGATGATCATAAGAAAGATAACCAATACCTGTCCATACATAAAGACATATAAATACTATAGATATCACTGTAACCGGTACTGTATTCTGAATCTCTTTCTTATCTTTAAAGGAAATCATTAATGCCAGGATCCAGCATATAACCATAAACTGCAGATCAAAATCAAATAATGCATGTACAAATATAACAATAACAGCAGCTCTGTATTCCTTTTTTGCATGGATAATCATTGTTACTGCTGTAAAGATCATACCTGCTCCAGCAATCCATCCATAATCCAGCATTACCTGTAAGAAATCATTATGGACAAAACGTACTGTATAAGGTGCTGTCTGTACTGCCGGTTCTATTAAGTAGAATCCTTTATAGCCTAATCCAAGAGGATATCTTGCTATCTCTGTCAGTGCATCTTTCCAATAGATGAATCTTCCATACAGTGTACTTTGTGTAGCAGTAAAAATTCTTGTAACAGGATTACCGGAGATACCTGTCAAAGAAACTATCAGAATAACTGCCAGAGCAGCTGCCAATACGATTAGAAATGGTTTACGTATATCCTTATCGGTAATACTTTCTATCAGTAAAACACAGGCAAGCATTACTAATGTAAAACGACTTCCACTCCATAAGATTCCTGCCGCAAGTATAAAAAGATATATCGTACCTTTGACAATACCATCTTCCTTCATGCCTCTTTTAGCATAAATTAACATTGACACTAACAGATACAATGCAAAGGTATTGGCATACTGGAAGAATCCTGCCATACGTCCATTGCCATTACTGACTAACCATCTTAAATCAGCTATGACATATATAATGGCACTGATTACTAACATCAGTATCGATACAGAAGGGATGTAGTCTAATGCAGTATCTCTTTCTTCTTCACTGTACTGCATGATAACTAACAGCCATATGCCAAGAGACAAGATTCTTAATATTCCTGTACATGCATCTCCTCTGGAGATACTGGTAAAGAGGGATAAACAGGATCCAGTCAGTATGAATAAGTATCCATATAAAGACCTGGACTTTAATAAGGTAAGCTGTTTCCTTGTATTAACCAGATAAATCAGTATTCCGGTTAATACAGTTGTGAATAATAATGCCCACCCGTCTGGCGCAAGACCAATGAAAAATGGTGCAATTATCATCAGTATGGTTATTGCCGTCATAGATGTATGATCCTGTTCTTTACTCTGCATATATGTATTTCCTTACCTATGTATTATACATAATTACATGCACTATTCTTGAATCCTTTATTTATATTGTTTAAAATATAATTGTTTCAAAACAAGGAGTGTGTTATGACTCGTTACGATATAGCTATTATAGGAAGTGGTCCGGCCGGATTAGAAGCAGCCTTAACCGCTAAGAACAGAAATAAATCCATGATCCTGTTTGGGTCAAAAGATCTTTCTAATAAAATGCAGGTAATTGATCATCCGATTACTAACTATCTTGGTTTAAAGAATATAACCGGTAAGAAGATGGCTGAAACATTCCTGGATCAGTTACAGGATGCTGGCATCTCTATTACAGAAGAAAGAGTTACAACTGTCTATGCCATGGGTGATTACTTCAGTCTTCAGTTAAGTAACAGTGACTTTGTGGAAGCTTCAACCGTTATCTTAGCTACAGGGGTTGTATCCGGTAAACCATATCCAGGTGAGAATGAATACTTAGGCAGGGGTGTATCTTATTGTGCTACCTGTGATGCACCATTATATAAGGGTAAGCATGTAACTGTCATAGGTGGATCACCAGAAGAAGAAAGTGAAACAGACTTCCTTGGTGAAGTATGTGCAGAAGTAGATTACATTCCTTTATATAAAGGAGATCCATCTTTTACTCATGATAATATTCATGTCATTCATGAAAAGCCTGTTTCCATTGAAGGTACTATGAAAGTACAGTCATTAAAGACAGATAAGCAGGAAATACATACAGACTGTGTCTTTATCTTAAGAGAAGCACAGTTTCCTGCCCAGTTAGTACCGGGTTTAGAGACTGATGGCAGCTCTGTTAAAACAGACAGACTCATGCGTACCAACTTACCGGGTGTCTTTGCGGCAGGGGACCTGACCGGTCTTCCATATCAGTTCATCAAGAGTGCAGGGGAAGGAAATATAGCAGCTATATCCGCTGCATCCTACCTGGATCAGAAGAGGAGGGATAAGCAATGAATATTGCAATTCGGTATTATTCCAGATCAGGTAATACAAAGAAACTGGCTGATGCCATTGGCTCTGTTTTACAGGTAAAGCCGGAACCTGTATCTGTTCCATTAAAAGAACCTGTAGATATACTGTTTCTTGGATCTTCTGTCTATGCGGCAGGTGTAGATGATTCCATCAAATCCTTTATTTCTTCTCTGGATCCTTCCATGGTTAAGGAAGTTGTGAACTTCTCTACGGCAGCTTTACTGCCAGGTACGTATAACCAGGTGGAAAAGTTATTAAAAGAAAGAAATATTCCGCTTTCAAAAAATGAATTTCATTGTAAAGGTTCCTTTATGTTCATGCATAAGGGACATCCTGATAGTAATGATTTAAGCAATGTTAAAGCTTTTGCAAAGAAGGTATGTCATGAGTGAATATGATGCTTTGAAACTGGATAATCAGTTATGCTTTCCATTATATGCGGCAGCCCGCAAAGTAACTTCGAAGTATACCCCTTATTTCAAGCCATTAGGCATTACCTATACCCAATACATAGTATTCTTATGCTTATGGGAAAAGGATAATGTCACGGTAGGGGATCTTTGTGAAAGACTGTATCTTGATTCCGGTACACTTACACCTTTATTAAAGAAGATGGAAAAGAACGGCTGGCTGACTAGAAAGAGATCCAGTGAAGATGAAAGAGTTGTTGTCATTACTTTAACGGATGCAGGCTGGGCATTAAGAGATAAATGCAAGGATATACCTGCCCAGATAGGTCAGTGTGTCAGATTAGAACCTGATGAGGCAAAGAATCTGTATCAGACTTTATATAAGTTAATTGAACAATTGTAAGGAGACTAAGTCTCCTTTTCATTTTTGTCGTGCTATCATATACACGCGGCAGAAGAGGTATATTATGCGTAATCGAATCAGAATCCTAGCGACAAGTGATATTCACGGGACTGTCTATCCTTATGACTATGCGGATAAGTCTGCACAGAATAAAGGTCTTTCCCGTATGCATACATTAATATCATCTTTAAGAGATGAAAATACATTACTTATAGATAATGGAGATACCATCGAAGGATCTCCACTTACTTTCTATCACTATGAAAAACACCCGGATGAAGTATCACCGGTTACTTCGGTTATGCATGATATGAAGTATGATTATGTCAATGTAGGCAATCATGACTTTGACTATGGGGAAGAAGCATTGATGATGCACTTGCAGAATCTCAATGCCCCATGCATCACATCCAACTGGATCTATCATAACAAACCTTATGGACCTACCTATGTCATCCGTGAAATAGCAGGCAGGAAGATTGCTGTATTCGGTATTACTACCCAATATATCCCGCATTGGGAGACAAAAGGCAACATCATGCATTCTCACTTTCAGGATGCTTATCAGACTGCTAAACGTACATTAGATGTATTAAAGAGATTAGAAAAACCGGATTATATTATCTGTGTATACCATGGCGGCTTTGAAACAGACCCTGATACAGATATGCCTTCTTCTTGTAAAACAAGAGAGAATGAAGGCTATTACATGCTTACCCAGTTAAAGGATATCGATGTATTAATCGCAGGTCACCAGCATCGTACATACTGTGGCAAGAAGAATGGTACTGTCTATACAATGACATTACCTTATGCCCAGGAGCTTGCATGCATCGATATCTATCCTGATACAGATGAAATCATTCCCCGTATTTTAAAGAATGATGCTGAACCGGATACAGATATCACTAAGAGTGCAGATGATGAAGAAACACAATGTCAGTTATGGCTGGACCAGCCATTAGGTACTACAGATATAGATCTTTCCATTACCAATGAAACTGAAGCACGCATTCATAAATCTCAGTTAGCTACCTTCATCAATATGGTAGAAATGGACGCAACCGGGGCAGATATAGCCATATCTGCTATCTTCTCTGGTGTAAAAGGATTTAAGCAGGAAATCACCATGCGTGAACTTGTTTCATCCTACATTTATCCGAATACATTGGTTGTAAAGAAATTAACCGGGAAAGAATTAAAAGAATATCTGGAAAAGAATGCCTACTTCTTTACCTGTACCAACAGCGGTATATCCATATCACCAGAATATGATCTGCCTTATCCGAAATACTATAACTATGATATGGCAGATGGTATTTCCTATACGATTAAAGTATCCAATGAAAGAGATCACAGAATACAGGATCTCCTGTATCATGATCAGCCTGTTACAGATGATATGACATTCAATGTTGTCATGACAAACTATCGTGCAGGTGGAGGCGGTAACTTTGATATGTTAAGAAAAGCGCCTGTTGTCAAGGAAGTCAATCAGTCAATGGTTTCTCTGATTGCCGAGTATATTCTGAAACATAAAGTTATTAACTTCAAACCTGTGAATAATATCAGAGTTATGATGTAATTTTATGATTCTTATGCTTTATAATAGGCATAAGAAAGGAGACTTCCATGGAGCGTTTCAGAATATCATCAAAAGATTATTATTTTCTGAAAACATCTTTTGATAATCTGGAATACTACGTTGTAAGTCTCTTTTATTATGGTGACTACTGTATCATGGAGATGTTAGATAACAGAGTCCGTGACTTCTGGATGGATTACCGCTCTGTTATGGCCAGAAAAGGATATACAGATGGTAAGTTAAATGATACAGGTGTCAGATTAAGAGATCTCTGGAATGACTGTTTCCAGGATAAGATACACTTACCGATAGATTAAAGCCAGCGGACATACCACTGGCTTTCTTTTACTTCGAATTGTCTTCCGGAAGATAGAATATCTGATCTCCATCCTTGGATAACTGATAGTTTCCTCTTGCATAGTTTTCTACATAATCGGGATCCTGCAGTTTCTCCTTCTGATCTGTCAGATACTTATTCTCATCTTTGACTTCCTGTAACTTTTCCTGTACCTGGGCAAGCTGTCTCTGTAATGTAACAGTTGTAACGATTTCCTTACCTACTGCATACAGAAAATAAACAGAAACACCTATAAGCAGAAGACACAGCAGCTTGGTAAAAGGCGTAAGCTTTCTTCTCTTCTTTTTCTTCTTTGCCATGTCCTCACTTCCTTTCTATTCTTATCATATATCTTCTGTTACTGGTTTTTCTACTCTGGATTCACTGACTACTTCATACATGTCAGCCGCATCTTTCTTACGTTTGACTTCTTCTGTAGATAAAACCCGTATTTCCAGTCTTCTGTTGCCAAAGGTAACCGCTACGATATCACCCGGATTGACTTCATGCGAAGGCTTTACAACTCTGCCATTGATTTCTATTCTCTGATTCAATGCCAGTTCTTTGGAGACTGTTCTTCTTTTTAATATTCTCGATACTTTTAAAAACTTATCAATTCTCACGTTTTACAGCCTCCTTTGCCTTCATAATACATGCGGCAGCCATCTTCAGATCATTTCTTCCCTTTGGTATCATCGCAATAATACAGTTATCTGTATACCGTATTGTGATATCCTTGGATATCTTTGTAAAGGATTCAAATAATTTCACACCATCCACATGCTGGGAATACAGAGAAGAGAAAGTAATTTCTATTTCCTGTTTCTTTTCCTTATAACTGTGTACAATCGGATCTTTTAACAATAATTCCAGTTCTTTCTTCTGGAATAAGGTATCTACTTCCTTTGGCAGTCTGCCATACTGATCAATAATATCTTTCTGATAGGATTTCAGGGCATCTTCTGAATCTATGGCATCTATCTTCTGATACATATCCAGCTTGTCAAAGTCTTCTGGCGCAAAGGAAGAAGGAATATAACTTGTCTTATGAATGTTGGCATTAGCCTGCGGAACATTATGGACAACCGGCTTGCCTGTCTTCTTTGCCTGAATGGCTTCCTCAAGCATCTCTATATACATATCAATACCTACGGTATCAATAAAACCGGACTGGGAAGGTCCTAATAAGTCACCCGCACCTCTGATTGTTAAGTCTCTCATAGCAATCTTATAGCCTGAACCTAAAGACGCAAATTCCTTCACGGCCGTAAGTCTCTTCTCTGCCACCTCGGATAACTGTCTTCTTGGCGGGATCATCAGATAGGCATAGGCTACTCTGTCACTGCGTCCGACTCTACCCTTGATCTGATAGATCTGGGCTAAGCCAAAGTCCTGGGCATTTTCTACCATGATGGTATTGGCATTAGGTATATCGATGCCGTTTTCAATAATGGTCGTACATACTAATACATCTAATTCATGGTTTTCAAAACGCATCATGACATCTTCAATATCATCACGATTCATTTTTCCATGCACAATGCCGACTCTGGCATCAGGAACCAGTGTCTGTATCTTTCTGGCAGTGTTATAGATCTGTTCTACATTATTAAACAGATAAAACACCTGTCCGCCTCTGGCCAGTTCTTTTTCAATGGCATCTCTGATCAGACCATCATTCTTCTCTACTACATATGTCTGTACACTGTAGCGGTTTAATGGCGGTGTCTCTAATTGTGATAACTGTCTGATACCTATCAAAGACATCTGTAAGGTACGTGGAATAGGGGTAGCACTTAATGTCAGAACATCAATGCCATTCTTCATTTCCTTGATCTTTTCCTTATGTTCAACCCCGAATCTCTGTTCCTCATCAACGACCAGTAAACCTAAATCATGGAACTTTACATCTTTGGATAATAAACGATGGGTACCGATGACAATATCCACCTTGCCATCCTTTAAATCTTTTAATGTCTCTTTGACTTTGGACTGCGGTACAAATCTGTCCAATACCCTGATCTCTACCGGATAGCCCTTGTATCTGTCACAGAAAGTACGGTAATGCTGTTCGGCAAGAATTGTAGTAGGACATAATACTGCAACCTGCTTGTTATCCTTGACTGCCTTAAAGGAAGCGATAACTGCTAACTCTGTTTTGCCAAAACCGACATCCCCGCATACCAATCTGTCCATAGGCTGTGAAGATTCCATATCTTTCTTGATATCTTCAACAGCTTTCTTCTGGTCAGGTGTTAACTCATGCGGAAATGCATTTTCAAACTTTCTGGACTCTTCTGTATCCTTGGAGAAAGCATAGCCTATATGCGTCTGTCTGCCAGCATAGAGGTCCAGTAACTTACCTGCTATATTCTCTACATTTTCCTGTAATCTCTGTCTGGTCTTTTCCCATTCATCACTGCCTAATTTATTTAACTTAGGTACGACACCTTCACGGGAGACAAACTTACGGACTAATCTGAATTGTTCCAAAGGAACTAATAATTCTGCATTGCCTCTGTAAACAACCTTCAGAAAATCTCTTTTAACTCCCTGTATTTCTCTTGTCTCTATACCCAGATACTGACCTACACCATAGTTTGCATGAACAATATAATCACCAGGTTCCAGATCTTCATAGCCATGAATGACTTCTGCACTTCTGAACTTGTTTTCATATCTGCCATGGTGATGATGGATCGCAAAGATCTCTGTGCTTGTATATACTTCAAGACTATGGTCATTTAGGATAAATCCCTGACTCATTTCCTGCAGGTATAAGTTAATGCCATTCTTTACTTCACCATCATCCGTTAAAAGGTTGTAGTGAATATGTTCTTCCGTACAGGTATCTACTACCTGTTCCATCTCTCTGTCATTTAAAGAAAGAACAACCGGTGAAGCACTGTTCACCATCTTTAATCTCATGGATAATGTTTCATTAGGAAGAGATGCTTCTGAGATATTGGATATGTTATCCAGGAAAGGATCTTCCTTGATCTGCTTACAGCCGGGTGCTATCCGTGACATATCATGGAATACGGCATACTTCGGTAACATCTTTCCTTCCTGTACCATTTCCTGGATATAGGCAGTTGTATCATCTCTTAACTTCTTTGCACTATCAAACACAGCTGTCTCATCAGACATCATGATTAACGGATGATCCATGTAATCCCATATGGCACCTGCTTTATCTAATAAGGAGAAATAAACATACATATGTCTGTCAAACACATGTGCTTCCAAAGACTCCAGATCAGACTCTACATCACCATTAACCGGTGTATTGGAAGATTCAATTAACTGTCTACCTTTTGTGACAATTTCATTTATCTCTTCATCAGTGAATATCACATCTGAAGCCGGCACAATCCTGACTTCATCTGTGGTCTTCTTTGTCTTCTGTGTTTCTATATCAAAGAAACGAATGGAATCTACTACTGTATCAAAGAACTCTATACGTACCGGATCATCATAATTGATGGAATAAACATCAATGATGCCTCCACGCATCGCAAAGGTAAGAGGCTGATCTACATGTGCTGTTTCCTGATAGCCTCCGGCAATCAGTTTCTTCTTCATCTCATCCATGCTGATTTCATCATCCACATGTAAATGCATACATCCGTTTCTGAAATCCTCAGGGAAAGGAAGAAACCTTAATAAAGCAGAAGGACATGTCACAACTACCTGATGAGGATTCTCTAATAAAGAAGACAATGTCTCTACCTTTACAGCGGTCATCTCAGGAGATTCCGCAATAGACTCTACCCGTAATGATTCATCCGCGCTGAAAAGCGCACATTCATCTTCTGATAAGAACGAACTGATTCTTTCATACAGACGCTGTGCGTGATATAAATTCTTTTTTACTACCAGTATGGAACGGGGATGATGCTTATAGGAAGCTGCTGTAACTAATGCTTCCTCTATTAAGGAAGGAAGGGGAAGATCTCCGCTTTCTTCATCCAGCATCTTTACCGCCGGATTATTATCCAGCTTTCTTAATAACCATGCCGGCATATTTCCTGTTTTATCGATAATAATTACACTTTCTTTTTAATATTATATAAAGACATCACTTTATCGATATCTTCATATACCCATGCATAGGCGGCTTCTGCCGCATCTTCAATTGCCTTGTCAAAATCTTCTTTCTGACTCTTTGGTACAGAGGATAAAACCCAGTCCGGTACAATATCATGATTACCCGGATCACTGTGACCTACACCGATTCTGATTCTGGTGATATCCGATGTACCAAGACAGTCAATGATTGACTTCATACCTTTCTGACCACCGGCAGACCCTCTTGTACGGATTCTGACAGAGCCGGTTGGTAAATCCATATCATCATGCATAATCAGAATATCAGAAGGATCTATATGATAAAAGTGAACTGCCTGAATCACAGCCTTCCCTGATTCATTCATATAGGTCATCGGCTTCATTAACAATACCTTCTGACCTTCTATATTGACTGATGTCACTAATGCATTCCACTTTTCCTTATTTAATTCAGCATTTACCTTATGACATAACTGATCCATAGCCATGAATCCACTGTTATGTCTTGTCTTTTCATATTCTTTTCCGGGATTGCCTAAACCTGCAATCAGTTTCATTTATCTTCCTCTTCTTCCTCATCCTTAATATAAGAAGTCAGACCTAAATCATTCAACCATCTCAAGCCAACACTTGTTTCCTTGAAATCTCTTAATAATTCCATACAGGAATTAAACTTTTCAAGATCATTCTTATCCAGATATAATCTGGCAGCCTGTGCATTCAGAATAGACTTATACATACCTATCAGAGACTTGGCATATGTATATTCTCCATAATCACCACTCAATACCTTCTCATAGAAAGAAAGACCTCTGTCTCCTTCATGATTATAGTATTGTCTTAACGCATAGCTGATTGCCTTTACCAGATGCATATTTAACAATTCATCATACTCTGCTGTCTTTTCTTCTAACTTCTTTCTTAAATCCGTTCTGTGCTTTGTTTCTAACATCTCCGGTATTTCTATATATAAATAGAAGAAAGAATCTTCATTCAATTCAATATCAGCCGGCTTGTCTTCTTTCTGTACAATTAACTTATTCGCATCAATTTCAGGCAGTAACTTTTCAAATTCATCAAACTTATTATGATAGACAAGACCCCATAACTTGACAATCTTTGCCTTTACAATAAACTCTTCTTCTTTCTTGTCTTCCATATGTTTGATTAAAGTATCAATCTTATCAAAGAATACATCTTCATCATTTACAGACTGTACTGCTTCAATTAATTCCTGATTCTTCTTTGTTCTTCTCTGCATGATAATGATACGGATAATCAGGAATATCATCACACCATACAGTAACAGATTTACATATTTAGCAGCGGTATCACCCATCTTACTCATCCTCCGAAAACAATGCTTATTATAATGTAAAAGAATGAAAAAAGAATCTTTCACTTTTATTTGTTATAATATTGCAAATCAGACAGGAAATATTTCTTATGAGTGAAGATAAAGATATGAATAACAAAACAGTTAATGAAGAGACATCTGTCATTCATACTGTTAAAGAAGAAAAGAAACCGGAAGTAAAAGAAGAAGAACCAGAGAAAAAGAAGAAGAAAAGATTCTTTACGATTAATGTCATTATCGGCATTATCCTTTGTGCTGCGATTGTTCTGTTAGGTTTATCCATGTATGCCTATAAGAACAGGGATACTATCAGAAAACAGGCAAAACAGCAGGCTATAGCTGATTCTTCTGATGAAGAACCGGCATCCACTGCTTTACCATCAGACTTAACAACATTAGGATCTAATCTGATATTTGTGAATAAATCACATTCCTTACCGGCAGATTATGTACCGGCTAATCTGACAACACCTTATTTAAACAGCACTACAGATGCAATCCAGTTAACCGAAGAAGCCGGTAATCAGGCAAAGGCTATGAAAGATGCAGCGGCTGATGATGGTATTACATTGATTGTCTCTTCCGGCTACCGCAGCTATTCCGAACAGGATGCCTACTATCAATCCAGAGTCAATCTGTTAGGCAAGGAAGCTGCCAATACAGATTGTGCCCAGGCAGGTATGTCAGAACATCAGACAGGTTTAGCCATAGACTTTACGGATGATCCTTCTAACGCCAACAGTCATTCGGTATCCTTTGCGGATACAGATGCCGGTAAGTGGCTGTATGAACATGCCCATGAATATGGATTCATTCTCCGTTATCCTAAGGGAAAAGAATCCATTACCGGATATAACTACATGCCATGGCATTACAGATATGTCGGTGCTGATACAGCAAATGCCATGTATGCAATCTCTCCGGATGAAACATTTGAGGAATATTTCAATATTCATTAAAATACCCGGGAAATATTTCTGAAATAAACATTGATTTTATGCCGGAAATGATATTTCTCTCCATTGACTTTTGACATGTGAACATTTATTATTGTTAAGCGTTTGTTTTCTATAAACACATGTAGAAAAAATGGAGGTGGCATGAAATGAAGAGAACATACCAGCCAAGCAAGAAAAAGAACAAAGCCACTCATGGCTTCAGAGCCCGTATGGCAACAGTCGGTGGACGCAAGGTCCTTTCCAGAAGACGTGCTAAGGGCAGAAAGGTCTTATCTGCTTAAGAAACCACCGCTCAGGTGGTTTTTTTAAATCATATGAAAAAGAAGAACAGAGTCAGAAAAGCACAGGAATTTCAGTCCATCATTCATAAAGGAAAGAAATGCGTATCATCATCTTATGTAATGTATTACTTACCTAAGGCTGAAACAGAAAGCAGAATCGGCATATCTTTATCAAAGAAGATAGGTAATGCCGTAGAAAGAAACAAGATCAAGCGTCAGGTACGCATGATGTGTCAGGATCTGATTGATTTTGAAACATGTAGGTATGACGCTGTTATCATTGTCCGTTTTAATTACAAGGATCATACGTATGCGGACAACAAAAATAACTTGGAAAAACTGTTTATAAAAGCTACAATTAAATAGTTCGTATCAATAAGGAGACTATATGAAACTTACGCCAAGGCAGAAAAAGGTCCTGAAGATACTGACTGTAGTTGTTTTAGCAGTCGTATTGACAGGGTGTACAGTTCCACGCGACGCCGATGGAAATATAAAGCTGATTAAATCAACAACTACATTCAGCCAGACAATGAAAGAAGATAACTGGTTCAATGCGATCTTCGTATGGCCGTTAGCACAATGGATCAACCATATGTCACCAATCGTCAATGGAAAGAGTACTGGTCTGAATATAGGAATTTCCATTGCCATAGTCACAATTGTTGTAAATGGCATTCTGGCATTAGTAACACTGAAATCTACTATCAGTACACAGGAGATGCAGTTAATCCAGCCGGAACTTGAAAAGATCCAGCGTAAATATGAAGGCCGTGATGATGAATCATCCCGTATGCGTCAGGCTGCGGAGATGCAGAAGCTGTACAAGGAACACAACATCAATCCTGGCGGAACGATGCTTGTTACATTCATTCAGCTGCCAATTATCATGGCTATGTATATGGCAGTTCAGAGATCTTACTCTGTCGCCAAGGGTACATTTTTAGGTATGGACCTTCAGATCAAACCATGGGATGGCATTCTCGGTGCCTTCAAAGGCAATGCATCATGGGGTTACCTGCTTCTGTTTGTATTCATGGGTGTATGCCAGTACTTCTCCATGCGTACTCCACAGATTCTTCAGAAGAAGCGTGCTGAAGCAGCTGCTGCCAAGCATCACAGAAAGCCTGAAACAGCTTCAAACTCTCAGGCTACGATCATGCAGTTCTACATGATGGCTATGATTCTGATCTTCGGTCTGATGTGGCCTGCCGCTATGTCACTTTACTGGGCTATCAATTCCCTTGTAAATATTGTCAAGACAATTATTGTTCAGCATATAATTGATAAGAGAAAAGCTGGCAAGGAGGGTGCTAAAGCATGAATACGTATACAGGCAACACAGTTGAAGAAGCATTGAATGCGGCATCTGAAGATATGAATCTGGATCCGGATTACATTCATTACAATGTTATCAGTGAAGAAGAAGGAAATGCATCCATTCAGGCATTCACTCTGGATGATGTCAAGGAATTCTTATTTGATTACTTAGGTGATTACTTCACAGGAATTGAATTAGATGTTGAATGTGCCATTGAAGAAAAGAACGGTGGATTTGTTGTAAATCTGAATGCGGATAACAATGCTGTATTAATCGGCAGAATGGGTAAAACATTAGCTGCCTTCAATACCATTGTCAGAGCTGCCGTGAATGCACAATTCAAGTCAAGAATTGATATTCTCATTGATGTCAATCATTACAAGGAAGACAGATATGCCAAGTTAAGATCCATGGCAAAGAGAATCGGCAGACAGGTACAGAAGTCTCATGTCGATGTAGAGATGGATCCGATGCCTAATGATGAACGTAAGGTTATCCACCAGACATTAAATGAATGGCATAACTTAAGAACAGAGTCTGAAGGGGAAGGTTCCAACAGACATGTATGCATCAGATATGTTGAAGATGCACCTGAAGAAGAAACTGCTGAATAAACTTATATCCGGTTAGCAATAACCGGATTTTTTAATGAACAGACAGTACTTGCATGAGCTATGTCTGAGAGCTGATTTAAGACATTCTGTGCGTGTATCTTTCTTATCATGTACATCTGATGTATGTATGATAGATTGCCTGTACAGAGGCTTTTAAAAGACTTCATATGTTTGTTCTCTCTTTCATGAGTGAGTTTTCTCTTATCTGCGTATTGCTGTATCTGTTTATCCACAATTTAGATATGTATCTCAGAGATGTGTTTTTCCACATCTCTTTTTGTTTACATACAAGGATTGTTTTCCACAATTGTTTATAAATTTATAAATTTAATAAAATCTGTAAAATTACTTTTTCCACATGTAAGCAACTTTCCATTACACATGTTTATCCACAATAGTGGAAAACTGTTGATAAGTAATTATTTATGCATAAATAAGCCTTTTTAATAATGTGGATTATTGTGTATTACAAATTTACATTTATGTTTTTTCCACAATTTTATGAATTATCCACACTGTGTAATAGTTTTCCTCATTTTGTCCACATTCGTAAATTTGTGGAAAACAGTGGAAAACTTATTATTTCTGCATATCTAACATATTTTAAATAAAACTAACCTATGTGGATAAAAATGTTTTCCACAATTTTCTTATGGATTTTCAACAATTAACGTATAGAATAAACCTTGCATACAAAGGAATCACATATATGGATAACAGTAAAGATATGTACCTGAAAGAAGTATGGAATCAGGTCATGAAATATCTCATCGATCATAATCAGGTGGAATCTTCTATCATTGATACTTTCTATAAAAACTGCACTTTATATGAACTGAATGAAGACAAGGCTGTGATTGTTGCCCCAAATGCCATCGTTAAAAGTATTCTGCAAGGACAGTCAGAACTGATTACGAATGCATTTATTGATATATTAAAACTGGATAAGAAAATCCTGGTTGAGGTTTACAGCGATAATGAATTCAAAAAAGTCAGGGAAAAGGAGAAATCTGAACCATCCACCTCTGATGTAGATATTGATGAATTCAAATCCATGCCTATCCAGACTGACCGCACATTTGATAACTTCGTAGTCGGTGACTGTAACAGGGAATCTCATGCGGCAGCCTTAGCCTGTGCCTTAAATCCCGGTAAATTCTTTAATCCATTATTTATCTATGGGAATTCAGGACTTGGAAAGACACATCTGTTAATGGCTATTGCCAATTACGTACGCAAGAATGATCCGACAAAAAATGTCTATTATACGGAATCATTAAAGTTTGTAGAGAATGTAGTCAATGCAATCCGTGAAAACAAGATTGAAGCATTCAAACAGTATATGTATTCTGTAGATCTTCTCTTAATCGATGACATACAGTTCTTGGCAGGTAAGGAAAAGAGCCATGAAGTCTTCTTTACCATATACAATGAACTCATTAACAATAAGAAACAGGTATGCATCGCTTCAGACCGTCAGCCAAGAGAAATCAAAGGACTGGAAGACAGACTGATATCCCGTTTCTCATCCGGTTTATCAGTAGGTATTGATTCTCCTGAGTTTGAAACATCTCTTGCCATATTACAGATGAAGATCAAGCAGAATGGATATGGCATTGATGATGTAGATCAGGAAGGACTGGATTATATCGCTTCCAACTTCTCAGGCAATGTCAGAGACTTAGAGGGTGCGTGGAACAGAGTATTGTTCTATGCCATAGAATTCCAGCCGGATGGCGGATGCATCAAGTTTGAAACCGTTATGAATGCCCTGAAGAGTCAGGCAGTTGTATCTGATAAGACAGGATTATCTCCTAATAAGATTATCAATGCGGTCGCAGATTACTATGGTCTTACAAAACAACAGATCACTTCCAAGACCAGGACTAAGAACATTGCCAATGCAAGACACATTGCGATCTATCTCTGCAGGAAACTGTTAGATCTCTCTTATATCAAGATCGGTGATGAATTTGGCGGACGTGATCATTCCACAATTATCTCCGCATGTTCCAAAGTAGAGAAACAAATCAAAAAAGATCCGGCTTATAAAGCAGCTGTAGAGGATATCGAGAAAATGCTCAATGTTCAGTAATCCACATTTTTCTCCACTTCATATCCACACCTGAAAATGATAAAATCTTCAGTTGTATAAAGGAAATCAGAAAGTTATCCACACTTTCCACAGCCTTAATAACAATAAATACTAATAAATACTTAATATATATAACAGGAGGCTTCACATGAATTTCTCAATCACAAAGAATGCATTCTCAGATGCATTAAGCATTGTATCGCATGCTGTATCATCTTCATCTCCACAGCCTGCCTTACGCGGCATATTGATTCAGGCAGAAGGAGATTCCTTATCCTTAACCGGTTCTGATTCTGATATCTCTATCAAGAAAATACTGCATAAGGATGATGATAATCAGCTCAACATTATTGAAGACGGCAGTATATTAATTGAATCCAGATATCTTCTTGATATCGTCAAGAAGATTGACGCAGAGATTATCACTGTAGAAATCATCGATGGATCCTTAACAAAGTTCTCCGGATCTTCAGCTGTCTTCAAGATCAATGGCATGAACGCCTATGATTATCCGGGCATTGACTTTACAAAGCCGGCCGACAGCTTAAAGATGGAATCCTCTTTGTTAAATGATATTATTGAAGAAACATCCTTTGCGGCATCTTTAAAAGAAACAAGACCTGTATTAACAGGTGTGAACTTCAAGCTTGAAAACAAGGTATTAACCTGCACCGCTACCGATTCCTTCCGTCTTGCCAAGAAGACATTATCTTTTGATTCTGATGCTTCCTTCCATGTCACAATTCCATCCCGTTCTTTAAATGAAGTCAAAGCAACAATGCTTGAAAAAGCAGAAGAAATAGAGATTGCATTAGATGACAAAAAAGCACAGTTCATCAATGAAGATATGATTCTGCAGACAAGATTATTAGATGGTACATATCCAGAAACAGATAGACTCATTCCTACAGAATTTAACTACAAGCTTACCATTGACCGTAATGATCTGATCAGAGCCATAGACAGAACCATCTTCATCAAGAATGACAATATGGCAGTAGACAGACTGCAGTGTTCTGAAGAAGAAGTAGTCTTAACAAACAAGTCTCAGGAGATAGGTGAATCCAGAGAGAATCTTGCGGCTAAGTTTGAAGGAGAAACATTAGATATCAGTTTCTCAGGTAACTATGTCATGGATGCGGCCAGGGCTTTAAAAGGACAGACAATAGTCATTCAGTTTACCGGTGAAATGAAGCCGTTTATTCTGACAAATGAAGATGATCATACAATCATTCAGCTTGTTTTACCTGTCAGAACATACAATTAACCAAACATATTGGCACAATTGAAAAAAAGTAAAGACACAGTTGTTTCTTGCAGCTGTGTCTTTTATGTTAGTATTATCTTGTGTATTGAATCACAAACAGGAGAGTGAATAATAATTATGCCCAGAGTAGATGACCCTAATCTTCTCGTAAACGAGAGGGATTTTCCGCAGGAAGACTATCATTGTGATGATCCGGAAAAAGCAAAGCTTGTCAAAAAGCTTGGCCGGATGATCACGGATTACATTCCTCGTCAGGTCAAAGGTGTTGAAGAAAACAATGTTGATTTCTGGATCCTTGACCGCTTATTAACAAAAGATGAAGTAAAGTTCATGCTTTCCTTCAAGAAGAAGAGAGTTCCATATACCATGGAACAATTGTCTGAAATGAATCATATGAGCATGGCAGACACAGAAGCCATGGTCAAGCATTTGTTATGGATCGGTATTCTTGAACAGAACCGTGATAATGAAGATCATCATAAACAGTACCTTGTCCCGTTATGGGTAGTAGGTTCTGGTGAATACATGATGATGAATGGAAAGCTTGTTGAAGAACATCCGGAAGTAGCGACCATGTTCAACCTGGTACCGCAGGAACCTGTATCCATTACATCCTTCATGGTTCCACCTGGCGGATCCGGTTTAGGCATGCATGTCATTCCGGTAGAACATGCCATTGAGATGGAAACAGAATCTGTTGATGTAGAACATCTGTCTCACTGGTTAGACAAGTATGACAAGTTCTGTGCTATGGTATGTTCCTGCAGAAGAGCACAGAGAGTACGTGGTGAAGGTGTTGGTGATATTGAAGGACACATGTGCATTGGTGTCGGAGATATCGCTGAATTCTTAGTAGAATCTGGTAAGGATGCGTATTACGTTACCAGAGATCAGGTAAAGGAAATCTTACAGAGAGCTGAAAGAAAAGGCTATGTACATCAGATAACCAATATTGATGGTGAAAACAGAATAGTCGGTATCTGTAACTGTTCGCCTGGTTCCTGCTATGCCCTAAGAACATCACAGTTATTCAACACTCCGAATATGTCACGTTCTGCTTATCGTGCCCATGTCGATCATACGAAGTGTGTAGCGTGCGGCAAGTGTGTGGAAGTATGTCCGGTCGGAGCCGCAAAGTTAGGACAGAAGCTTTGTCTCCATGATGGATCCCATGTTATTTATCCATTACATGAATTACCGGATAATACAAAGTGGGGACCGGAACACTGGGACAGAGATTACAGAGATCATAACAAGATCAACTGCTGGCCGCAGGGTACCAGTCCATGTAAGACTGCATGTCCTGCCCATATTGCCGTACAGGGCTATGTACAGATGGCTGCGGATGGCAGATATGAAGATGCGGTTAAGTTAATCCGTCAGGATAACCCGTTCCCGGCTGTATGCGGTATGATCTGTAACCACAGATGTGAAGACAGATGTACAAGAGGTACGGTTGATCAGCCGGTTGCGATTGATGAAATCAAGAAGTTCCTGACGGTTCATGAAATGGATCATGCGGATGACTTTGTACCATTATGTGAAAACCAGGATGGTGAAATCTGGGATCAGTATCCGATCGCAGTCATTGGTTCAGGACCTGCAGGTCTGACTGCCGCATATTACTTACGTAAAGAAGGGTATCCGGTAACTGTATTTGAAAAAGAATCCAGACCAGGCGGCATGATGGTCAATGGCATTCCTTCCTTCCGTCTTGAAAAGAAGTATGTAGAAGCTGAAATCAATATCCTTAAGAAGATGGGTGTTGAAATCAAGTGCAATGTTGAAGTAGGCACAGATATTACTCTGAAACAGTTAAGAGAACAGGGTTATAAGGCTTTCTATATTGCGATTGGCTTACAGGGCGGCAGAAAGTGCAATGTTGATGGAGAAGATGCTGAAGGTGTAGAATCCGGTGTTTCCTTCTTAAAGAGAATCAATCAGGATCATTCCATTAAATTGCATGGAGATATCGTTGTTGTCGGTGGCGGCAACGTTGCGGCAGATGTCGCAAGAGCTGCTTTACGTGCTGGTGATGAAGGTGCTCATGTCACAATGCTGTGTCTTGAACAGAGAAATGAAATGCCTGCCTCTAAGGATGAAGTTGCCGAAGTAGAGGCAGAAGGCATTGAAGTAAAGAATGGCTGGGGTCCTAAGGAAATTCTTACAAAGGATGGAGCTGTTACAGGCATTGTCTTTAAGAGATGTGTTCATGTAAAAGATGAAAGAGGAAGATTCAATCCTGTCTATGATGAAGAAGATACCATTACCATTCCATGTTCTAATGTTCTTGAAGCTATCGGTCAGTCAGCTGAATGGGGCGATCTTCTGAAAGATACAAAGGTAGAACTCAGAAGAAATGGTACAGCTGTCGCAGATCCGGTTACTTTCCAGACTGCCGAACCTGATATCTTTGTCGGTGGTGATATCAACCATGGCGCAAGATTCTGTATCGATGCAATAGCGGATGGCAGAGAAGGCATGGTATCCATCAACAGATATGTCCATCCGGGTCAGTCTCTTACAATCGGCAGAGACAGAAGAGAATTCATTGAATTCAATCGTGATGACATACAGTTGGAATCCTATGATACTGCCAAGCGTGCCATACCTTCTGTAAAGGAAGGTGACGCAAAGAAATCATTTGATGATTTCCGTAACCCGTTAACCGAAGCACAGGTCAGAGAAGAAGCACACAGATGTCTCCATTGTGGTGCTACGACAGTAGATCTGAATAAGTGTGTTGGCTGTGGTTTATGTACAACCAGATGTGAATTCGATGCGATTCATTTAAGCAGAGATATTCCGGATGCTTCGACAATGGTCAAGGCAGAAGACAAGATGAAGCATATTATTCCATATGCTTTAAAGCGTGAATTCAAGATAAAATTTGCGTCTAAAAACAAATAATTTCATAAAGTATTAAGAAGTGTTCAAAAAGCCTTTAAATAAAGCATTTAAAGGCTTTTTATGGTATAATAATACAGGTTGTTCTGACCATTTTTCAGGGAGTGAAAAACATGGAAAAAATAAAGGGAGAATATATCACTTTACAGCAGTTTCTGAAGATGAGCGGCATTGCCTCTACAGGTGGTGAAGCCAAGCTTATGTGCAAAGAAAAAGAGATCTATGTGAATGGTGAAAAAGAAAACAGAAGAGGCAGAAAACTGTACCCTGGTGACAAAGTCAAAATAGATCAGAAAACCTATGCGGTTTTTTAATGTTTGTTAAAAGATTAAAACTCAGAAATTTCAGAAATTATGCCTATGCGGATGTGGAACTGAATCCACATATGAATGTGATCAGTGGAAACAATGCACAGGGGAAAACAAACCTTCTGGAAAGTCTCGTTTATCTCTCTTTAACGAGAAGTCACAGAATTGCCAAAGACAGCACGCTGATAAAAGAAGGAGAACCGTTTTCTAATATTTCTTGTGTTTTGGAAGATAACGGCATTGAAAAAGAACTTGAAGCAGTCATCTATGACAAAGGCAAGACACTGATGATACATCATCAGCCGGTTAAGAAAAGCAGTGAGTTTGTGGGAATCCTGAATACGGTTCTGTTTTCTCCTGATGATCTGACGATCTTTACCGATGCCCCGGGTGAGCGCAGAAGACTCATGAATCAGGAAATAGCCAAGGTATCTAACAAGTATCTGCTGGCATTGAATCATGATCAGTCTTTGTTAAAAGAAAGAAATCTTCTCTTAAAGAATGATCATCCTGACATGAATTTACTGCATACATTTGATGAACAGCTCAGTAATGAAGAATGCATCATCATTACAGAAAGAAAGAAGTTTGTACAGGAAATCAATACATATCTTTCTTCTCTGTATCAGAAGTTATCTGATGAAAGTACTGTTGTTACCATGGAATACAAATGCTGCATAGATACAGATGCTTCCAGAGAAGCATTACTGCAGATGCATCAGAATACATGGGAGAATGATCAATTCAGAAAGTCTACAACCGCAGGTATTCATCATGAAGATCTGATATTTCTGATGGATGGTGAAAATCTGATTCAGAGAGCCAGTCAGGGACAGAAGAGAATGACAGTTCTTGCATTCAAGATGGCATTGATGAATTACATCCGTAATACAACCGGAAAGGTACCGGTTCTGTTATTAGATGATGTATTAAGTGAACTGGATGATACAAGACAGAAGAAACTGATAGATATGATCAATGGTACATATCAGTGCTTAATCACAACAGTGAATGTACCTGATTATCTGAAAGATAAAGAAAGAACAGAATTCCATATCAGTCATGGAACAATTGTTCAGTAAGGAGGCAGACAATGGCAGAAGATGAAAAAGAAGTAGTCATAACGACAGAAGATGGATCCAAGGCAGTATTGAATGGAACACTGGATGCCAAGGTAACAGAAGAATATGATGACTCTGAAATACAGGTTCTGGATGGTCTGGAAGCAGTACGTAAAAGACCTGGTATGTATATTGCAAGTACATCTTCCAAGGGTCTGCATCATCTGGTATGGGAGATTGTAGACAATGGTATTGATGAAGCCATGGCAGGCTATGCAACTACCGTAACCGTTACCTGTGACAAGGATAATGTTATTACCGTAGAAGATGATGGCCGTGGTATGCCTACCGGCATGAATGAAAAGACCGGCAAATCTACTATTGAAACTATCTTTACGGTATTACATGCCGGCGGTAAGTTCGGTGGCGGTGCCTATAAGATATCCGGTGGTCTTCATGGTGTAGGTGCATCTGTAGTCAATGCATTATCATCCTGGCTTGAGGTAAGAGTATACCACGAAGGAAATATTTACTTTGTCAGATTTGAAAATGGCGGTCATGCGGTTGAACCATTAAAAGTCATTGGTCATTGTGATAAGAACAAGCATGGTTCAGTTGTTACTTTTAAGGCAGATCCAACGATCTTTACGGAAACAACGGTATATGATCATGATACAATCCTTACCAGATTACGCCAGTTAGCTTTCTTAAATAAAGGCATTACGCTTGTCTTTAATGATGAAAGAATGGAGAAAGAAGAAGACCGTCATAATGTATTCTTATTTGAAGGCGGCTTAAAAGAATACATTGCTTATCTGAATAAGAATAAAACAGTTGTACATCCGGATATTATCTATGCGGAAGGTTATGAGAAGGATATTCAGGTAGAAGTCGCATGTCAGTACAATGACAGCTATAATCCTGCTGTTTATACTTTCTGCAATAATATCAATACAGTAGAAGGCGGAACTCATCTGGAAGGCTTTAATATGGCTTTAAACAGAGTCATAAACAAGTATGCAAGAGAGAATAAGTTCCTTAAGGATAAAGATGAGAATCTGACTACAGATGACTGTAAAGAAGGATTAACTGCAGTTATCTCTGTCAAGCATCCTGATCCTCAGTATGAAGGACAGACCAAGACAAAGCTTGGTAACAGTGAAGTCAGAAAGATTGTTTCTGATATCTTTGGAACAGAATTAACCAGATTCTTAATGGAACATCCTGATGAAGCTAAAGCCATCATGAATAAGGCTACTGTAGCTTCTCAGGCAAGAAGAGCTGCCAAGAAGGCAAGAGAGATGACAAGAAGAAAGTCAGCTCTGGAAATATCTTCTTTACCTGGTAAATTAGCTGACTGTTCTTCAAAAGATGCAAGTATCTGTGAAATCTATATTGTCGAGGGTGACTCTGCCGGAGGCTCCGCAAAGCAGGGCAGAGATTCTCACTTCCAGGCAATTCTTCCTTTAAGAGGTAAGATTCTGAATGTAGAGAAAGCAAGACAGGAAAGAGCTTTTGAAAACAATGAAATCAGATCCATGATTACGGCCTTTGGATGCGGCATACTGGATGATGTAGATACTTCCAAGTTACGTTATAACAAGATTGTTATCATGACCGATGCCGATGTCGATGGTGCTCATATCAGAATCTTATTATTAACATTCTTCTACAGATATATGCGTCCGATTATTGAAGAAGGACATGTATACATAGCGCAGCCGCCTCTGTATAAGGCACAGAAGGGCAATACTGTCAGATATGCCTATACAGAACAGCAGATGGATAAAGTCAGGGCAGAGTTAGGTGACCGTATCTCTGTACAGAGATATAAAGGTCTGGGTGAAATGAATCCTGAACAGTTATGGGAAACAACTATGGATCCTAAAAACAGAACCCTGATCAGGGTATCCCTGGATGATGCTGAAAAGGCAGATGAATACTTCAGTATCTTTATGGGTGATGAAGTAGAACCAAGAAAAGAATATATTATCAAGAATGCAAACTTTGCGGAGCTTGATATTTAAAGGAGGTAATGATGGCTAGAGACGATTTCATGGAATTTGACGAATCGAAATTCGATCCGGGACATATTACCGAACAGGATCTGACTGGAGAAATGAAGAAAGACTTCATTGACTACTCCATGTCAGTCATTGTCGCAAGAGCTTTACCGGATGTAAGGGATGGTTTGAAACCTGTACAGAGACGTATCCTCTATGCGATGAATGAAATGAATAATACACCTGACAAACCGTATCGTAAGTGTGCGCGTATTGTCGGGGACACAATGGGTAAATATCATCCGCATGGTGATTCCTCTATCTATGGTGCATTAGTATACATGGCTCAGAACTGGAACATGAGAGAAGTTCTGGTAGATGGTCATGGCAACTTCGGATCCATGGATGGTGATGGTGCTGCGGCTATGCGTTATACCGAAGCACGTATGTCCAAGCTTGCCGTAGAGATGTTAAGAGATCTTGATAAAGATACTGTTAACATGTCTCCTAACTATGATAATGAGGAAATGGAACCGGATGTATTACCGGCCAGATTTCCGAATCTGATAGTCAATGGATCGATGGGTATTGCGGTAGGTATGGCTACCAATGTAGCACCGCATAATCTTGGTGAAACCATTGATGCGGTTATTGCGACGATGAATAATCCTGATATCACTTCCTCTGAATTGATGCAGTATATCAAGGGACCTGATTTTCCTACAGGTGGTTATATCATAGGCAGAAGCGGTATCCGCAAGGCATTTGAAACCGGTAAAGGAACGATTGTCATGCGTGCCAAAACGGAAATAGACAAGCTTCCTAATGGCAAGCCGCGTATTATCGTGACTGAAATACCATATGCCGTAAACAAGGCACAGATGGTTGAAAGAATCGCATCTCTTGCAAGAGACAAGGTTATTGAAGGTATTACGGATTTACGTGATGAATCCAATATGGATGGTGTCCGTATTGTCATGGAATTACGCAAGGATGTACAGCCGGAAGTATTGCTGAATCAGCTGTACAGATTAACCCCTTTACAATCTAACTTTGGTGTGAATAACGTTGTTCTTTTTAACAATGTACCGCGTCAGGCAAGTATGCGTGATATGATCCAGGGTTACATCGATCATCAATATGACGTTATTACAAGAAGAACACAGTATGATCTGAAGAAGGCACAGGACAGAGCACATATCCTGGAAGGATTAAGAATTGCGGTTGATAATCTTGATGCAATTATTCATACCATTCGTGATTCGAGAGATGCTAATGAAGCAATGCCAAGACTGATGAATGGATTTGGTTTAGATGAGATTCAGGCCAAGGCAATTCTGGATATGCAGTTCAGAAGATTAACAGGTCTTGAAAGAGAGAAGATTGAAAGTGAATATCAGGATCTTCTTGTAAAGATTGCGGATTTACAGGATATCCTTGCCCATCATGAAAGAATCGAACAGATTGTTAAGGATGAATTAACAGACATCAAGAACAAGTATGGCAATCCAAGACGTACTGAGATTATTGATGGTTCTGCGGATATGGAAGATGAAGATCTGATTCCGGTAGAAGATGTTGTTATTACATTATCTGAGAATGGTTATGTAAAGAGAATGACAACAGATACCTATCATGTACAGAACCGCGGTGGCAAGGGAATTAAGGGAATGGAACTGAATAAAGATGATTCCATTGATCAGTTCATTACCATGTCTACACATGATCATCTGTTAATCTTTACGGATACAGGACGTGTATTCAGAGTCAAGGGATATAACATACCGGAATTCTCCCGTACTTCCAAGGGACTTCCAATCGTCAATCTGGTTGGCATAGGCAGAAACGAACATGTTTGTGCAATGGTTCCTTATGGAGAACATGAAGATAAGAAATATCTGTTCTTTGCGACAAAGAAGGGATTAGTCAAGCGTACTTCTATTGAAGAGTTTGAGAACATTAATAAGAATGGTAAGATTGCGATCAAACTGAATGATGGAGATTCTCTTGCCTTTGTCAAAGGTACTACCGGACATGCGGAAGTTATCATTGCCGGATCCAATGGCAAGGCAGTACGCTTTAAAGAAGATACAATCCGTGCATTCTCCCGTATTGCAAGAGGTGTCAGAGGCTTCAATACAGATGGTGGTGAAGTCATTGGATTAGCTACCAATGAAGAAGGAAAGTATATTCTTACGGTTACAGAAAACGGCTATGGAAAGAAAACAGATATAGATGAATATCGTCTGACGAACCGTGGTGTCAAGGGTGTAAGAGCTGCCAATATCACTGAAAAAACAGGTAACCTTGTCGCAATGAGAGCTGTCAATGGTGATGAAGACTGCATGATTATGACAGATGCCGGTATTCTGATCCGTATTTCTCTGAAACAGGTATCTGTATACTCCAGAACAGCACAGGGTGTCATGGTTATCCGTTTAAGTGAAGGACAGAAGGTATCCTCTATAGCAATATTAGATGCTGATCCTGAAGAACCTGAAACAGAACAGAAACCAGAAGAAAAGAGTGAATAAGTAAAGAAGCATTGTGATGTATATGTCACAATGCTTTTTAAATTGGAATTTCCAACTGAAATGGACCAGAGGTTTCAAACTGAAAAGACCAGTCTTGCAAATTAGCTGAACCGCTGCTTTAGAGAAAATGGACCACTATAATAGAAAATACAGGGTATATGGAAAAGCTTCATTGCTGCAGACTGGCTTTTAAATAATCAGACAAAATAAAAGCAGGGTTTTATTTCAACCCTGCAGCATATTCCAACTAATTGTTGTTGAAT
>CAZHUX010000016.1:0-34138 GCA_964535445.1 uncultured Galactobacillus sp.
CAACAATTAGTTGGAATATGCTGCAGGGTTGAAATAAAACCCTGCTTTTTTAGTGCCAATGCTGTTAACAATCTGTAAATTCAGAACATCTCAGATACAAGGAAGACCCAATAGATCCTGATAAAATGCATCTGGAATACAAATGTATCCCGGATTTAATGTACATAAATATCATTCGGATGTTTTCTGTAGGAGGCAGGTGTACAGCCGTATTCTCTGCGGAATATCCGGTTGAAGTATGACTGTTGAAAGAAACCGCAGTCATAGGCAATATCTGATATAGGTCTGTTTGTGCTTCTCAGTAAGCCGGCAGCTGCCTCAAGACGACACTGATTCAGAAAGTCTATCGGGGTACTGTTAAGAAAATGACGGAATATTCTGTTGGCAGTAGAAATAGATACACTGGCACTGGAAGCTATATCCGCTAAGGTAAGTTTCTCAGAGTAATGCTGATAGATACAGGCAGTCATATGATTTAACAGGGTCATATCCTGGGATACAGGATCTGAAGATGACTGATGATCTAATGACAGCCATATGTTTTTCAGAAACAGGAAGGCATCAGAGATCAGATTCAGTTCATAACCATCATTTTTCCCTGATAAGAGTTCACTCATATGGTGAATGATGCTGGATAAGGTATATGCTTCCCTACTTCCGGCAGAGTATATCTTATATGCATTATCTGCCTGTAAAACAGGATTCAGATAGTCAGTAACTATCATAGGAACAGAGGCATATACAGAAGGGTGGATCAGTATGATTTCAAATCTGCAGCCTTGTGATTCTTTTAATTGTGAAGCATGCATTTCATTGGAATTAATGAATACAACATCACCTTTACCTGCTTTAATGGTTTCTCCGTCAATTGTGTAATAAAGATATCCTTCCAGAATATGCATGCATTCAAAGTCTTCATGAATATGCTGGAGAGAGTGGAAGTTATCTTCCGGTTCCATGACTTCTTTTCTTGCAAAGATTCTTAATCCTTCTTCAGGATAATGCACATTGCCTTCCGGAACCTGTATTTCATATCTTGTATAATTTAATGCCATGACGAAATAATACAATTAAATGAATATAAAATGCAAGAAATATTATCTAAATGAGAATATTATATAAATACAAAAGAGGAGGATTTAATATATGAAATACAGATGCACAGTATGTGGATACATTTACGATGAAGAAAAGGAAGGCACAAAGTGGGAAGATTTACCGGCAGACTGGACATGCCCTTTATGCCATGTAGGCAAGGATAAGTTTGAACTGGTTAAGGAAGAAAAGAAGAATCCTTATGCCGGAACAAAGACAGAAAAGAATCTGTTAGAGGCATTTGCGGGCGAATCCCAGGCCAGAAACAAGTATACATATTTCGCTTCTGTTGCGAAGAAACAGGGCTTTGAACAGATTGCGGCTTTATTCCTGAAGACTGCAGACAATGAGAAGGAACATGCAAAGTTATGGTTCAAGGAACTCGGTATGTTAGGAGATACAGAAGATAATCTGGAAGCTGCGGCAGAAGGTGAGAACTATGAGTGGACAGACATGTATGAGAGAATGGCAAAGGATGCTGAAGAAGAAGGCTTTACAGAATTAGCTGCCAAGTTCAGAGGTGTCGGTGCCATTGAAAAGATGCATGAGGAACGCTACAGAAAGCTGCTTCATAATGTAGAGATGAAGGAAGTCTTCAAGAAGAGTGAAGTCAAGGTATGGGAGTGCAGAAACTGCGGTCATATCGTAGTGGGTACGGAAGCTCCTGATGTATGTCCGGTATGCGGACATCCACAGTCCTTCTTCGAAGTACATGAAGAGAATTATTAATCAGTAAGGGAGAAATCACGATGATTTCTCTCTTTTGTTTGTATAATGTATGCATGTCTATGTTATTTGCGTCAGATTTTGATGGAACTTTATACCTGCATGGTAAAGAAGAAGGATTTCGGAAAGAGGATCTGTTATCCATAGCTTCTTTTCAGAAGAAGGGTAATTTATTCGGTGTATGTTCGGGAAGATCTTTAAGCGGTATACAGGCCAGTACAGAAGATGATATTCATTTTGATTTCTATATCCTTGGTACAGGGGCACAGGTATTGGATAAGTATGGGAATATCTTATGGCAGAAGGATATGGATATTGATACGGTAACATCCATCTGTAATCTGTTTAAGGATCAGACACATATGATATTTCATGGTGAAAAAGAAGTGTATACATGTGAAGAACCTCTTTATGTACAGAAACATATTTCTTCACCTGAAGAAATCATAGAGATGAATGATCATATTGTAGGATTGTCATTTGCTTTTCATAGTCATGAAGAGGCTGAAGAAGCTGCTGAAAGAATGAACCATGAATATGAAGGTAAAGCTTATGGATATGTAAATATTGATGTAGTGGATGTAGTTCCGGCCGGTTGTTCCAAAGGTAAAGGATTAAGTAAAGCTGCAGCTTTACTGAATGGTATGAGTACCGCAGGTATCGGGGATTCCTATAATGATATTCCCCTCATCGATGGGGCAGATATCGGCTTTACCTTTCATACAAGCCCGCCAGAAGTACAGAAACATGCGGATTATGTAATCGACAGTGTTACGGAAGCATTAAAGATAACTGAACAAACAAAAAAGGAACAGTAACTGTTCCTTTTTGTCTGAATTCTATTTATTCAATCAGATCAGAGCTTTACTACGTTAGCTGCCTGAGGTCCACGATCGGATTCAGTGATGTCAAATGTTACAGACTGACCTTCATCCAGTGTCTTGAAACCATCAGACTGGATTGCGGAATAATGTACGAATACATCCTTTCCTTCATCAGTTGTAATAAAGCCATAGCCCTTCTCTGCGTTAAACCATTTAACCTTGCCTGTTGCCATTGTTTCTAGAAATCTCCTCTTCTACGTATACCAAATATATAATTCGGTTACCCCTTTATAATAGTTGTAAATATTTCAGAAAACAAGTTTTCATAAGAAATTTTCTGAAACTAATTCATTAAAGCGGCCAATAACTGAAAATGTTTCAGTTATTGTTTGGAACTGCACATGCGTACAAATGCAATAAAGTAATTCACAGACATGTATACACATCCTGCAAGTACCACATAGGAACCGATTATGATAATCATATCCCGGTTCTGCTGGTACATGTAAATAACTAACAGAATGCCGAATAACAGGTACAGAACAGCTAACAGTAATGTTCTTGGCTTGTTATTCATTTCTACTAATGCCTTTACCATTGTATGCTTCTCAGCTGGTTTGAAGTTATCAATCCTGGATAAGGATGGTAAGAAACTCTTCCGGTAACGGAATTCCAGCAATGCATACAATACAATACCTACTAACAAAGACATCTGCCAGTTATTGGTAATGGCTGTTAACAACATGAATACTGCGACAGCCATAGCCAGCCGGTTATGATACAGAGTAAAGGCACTGCGGTCTTTACTCTGTAATATATAGCCTGTTCCTGTACTCTTCTGGTACAGAACATTTCTGCCCTTATCGTCTTTATAGACGTTGAACCCGGCTATTGTGGAAGCTGGTTTATCTCCATTAGCGAAAAACGACTGATTCTTTGAAGCCATATCAGAACTGTGCTACGCCTTTGCAATATGTCTCAGCTACAGAATAATCATCATTCAATACAACAATATCAGCATCATAGTTAACTGCTAACTTGCCAAGATGATCATTTAAGCCAAGTAATGTTGCAGGGTTGATAGTGCAGCTGTTCAGGGCAGATACAAATGGAACACCTGCTCTTGTGACGAGGTTCTTCAGACCATCACAGATTCTCATAGTACTTCCGGCAAGACCACCTGTTTCTGTCAGATGTGCACTTCCATCCGGATAGATCACAATCTCATGTCCACCGAACATGAACTTATCACCAGGCTTGTATCCCTTTGCCATTAATGCATCAGAGATCATAATGCCATGATCCTTACCCTTGCATGTAAAGAAGATGTTCAATGCTTCAGGGGTGGAGTGGTTGCAGTCACAGATAACTTCACTGTAGAGATCATGTAATCTTAATGCTGTGCCTGTAACACCATTCTTTCTGTGATTGAACGGGGACTGACCATTATATGTATGAGTGATGGACTTTGCACCATTTGCGACAGCCATGATTGCCTGTTCAAATGTAGCTCCGCTGTGACCGATGGAAACTACAACACCATGTTCACTGCAGTATCTGGTCAGGGCATAGTCCTTATCGTGTTCAGGAGCCAGGGTAATGATCTTGATTAAACCATTCGCAGCTTCCTGATACTGCTTGAATTCTTCAACAGAAGGTGGAACGATAGCCTCTGGCGGCTGAGCTCCCTTGTACTGCATGTCAAGATATGGTCCTTCGAAGTGAATACCGAGGATATCAGCACCATCTCTTCCGGCAACGTGATCCTTCTTGACATCAGCGACATTTCTGACTGCCTTCTCTAATACTGGATGCAGTTCTGTAATTGTAGTAGACATGAAGCCCGTAACACCTTCATGGACAATGCCCTTGGCCCATTTCTTTAATCCATCAGGCTCTGCATAGTTTGTGTCATAGCCATAAGCACCATGACAATGGATATCGATGAATCCAGGTACGATACGAAGGTCTCCATAATCCTGATCAGCAGGCTTTGCGTTATGCTCGAAAACCTCTACGATCTTTCCGTTTTCAATTTCCAGTTCTGCTGGGATGAAATCACCGGCGATCCAGACTCTTGTACTTTGAATCAACATGTTTTTTATTAATATCTCCTTTCACATGATATTGTTCATTATCTATAAGATACCACAGGATGTAAGCGGTTTGAATGAGCTGATTTGTAATTTTCGGTTATGATGTTACCACTTTCAACCAAAATATTCCTGTAATATGAACGGCGTGCTAGAATGCGCTTACAAGCACACGGAAACGGAGGCAGAATATTTTATGACTATTTTTGGTTACACAGAAGATCAGCTAAAAGACAAGAAAGCATTGTACACAGCTACTGAAATTCATCAGCAGCCAGACACATGGGAGAAGACAGTAGATCAGATTCGTTCCATGAAGGATCAGATCAAGGCTTTTATCTCCAAGGTAACAAGCCAGCCTGACTATGACATTATCCTTACAGGTGCAGGAACATCTGAATTCGTAGGTAATGCTTTATTCTCTTACCTGAACAGATTAACAAACTACAAGACAAAGAGCTTTGGCAGCACTGACTTAACACCAACCCCGGAGAACTATGTCAGCCCGCACAAGCCAACTCTGTTAATCAGCTTCGGACGTTCTGGTGATTCACCAGAGTCTATTGGCGCTATTCAGTCTGTAGAAGCAGTTAATGACAATGTTTATCATCTGTTTGTTACCTGCAACAAGGATGGCGCATTATCTAAAAGAGCAGCTCAGGAAGGCGACAGATGCCTGGCTATCAATCTGACACCAGAGACATTAGACAAGAGCTTTGCGATGACTTCTTCATTCAGTAACATGTATCTCGCTACATTACTGTGCTTCAGCCTGGATAATCTGGATGAAACAGCAGCTAAGGTTAAGGAAGTTGTTGAAGGCGCAAGAAAGCTTGTTGATCAGGACTGGACACAGATGCTCAAGCTTGATGAAGACTATGCTTATGACAGAATTGTTTACCTTGGCACAAACTGCTTAAAGGGTGTTGCACAGGAATCCGCATTAAAGATGCTGGAGCTGAATGCAGGACGTATTGTCACAATGTATGACACACCAATGGGATTCCGTCATGGACCAAAGTCTATTGTCAATGACACAACATTAAATGTTGTTTATCTGTCTGATGGTTCTTATCAGAGACAGTATGAACTGGATCTGGTTAAGGAATTAGCTACTCAGAGAAAAGGCGACAAGGTACTTGTTGTATGCAATACTCCAAGTGAGGAAGCTGAGAAGTTAGCAGACTACTATTACAGCTTCAATACATCTGCCAAGGATAATGTATTCCTCGGACTGGATTATGTTATTGTCGCACAGTTAATTGCATTGTTCCGTTCTCTGCAGAATGGCATCACACCGGATAATCCATGCCCAACAGGTGAAGTTAACCGTGTTGTAAAGGGCGTTACTCTGTATCCATATCACAAGTAATTGAGGAAATAATATGATTGGAATTGTTGTTACAGGACATGGACATTTTGCGACAGGTATTACTACTTCTGTAGAACTGATCGCAGGCAAGCCAGAGAACTATGTTCCGGTTGATTTCCCTGAGGGAGACAGCTCTGAGAATCTTGAAAAGAATCTGAAAGATGCTTTTGCAAGTCTGAAGGACTGCAAGGATGGTATCCTTGTATTCTCTGACCTGGTTGGTGGTTCCCCATTCAAGATTGCGGCAGAATTATCTGTTACGATGAAAGACCAGTACAACATTGTTGTATGCTCTGGTTCTAACCTTGGCATGATCATTGAAGCCAATATGGCAAGAGGATTCATGGAAGATCTGAATGACCTGGCTGATATGGCTGTCAATACAGGCAAAGAACAGGTAATCAAGTACGTATATGAAGAAAAGAAGGATGAAGAGCCGGAAGACGGCGACGGCATCTGATCATTAAAAATCAATCTGTCATATATAGAAGCTCTGCATGGTTATGCAGGGCTTTTTATGTACAAATAAAAACAGTCATAGTCTGAACTATGACTGTCATTCACCGGATGTATCTTTCTGATCGTATATCTTACGGGAGTATTCACTTGGTGTTACCCCATAGTAAGCGGTGAACTTGCGGGAGAAGTAATGGATACTGTTAAATCCAAGCATGGAAGCTACTTCTGATATTGTATGATCACCGGAACGGATTAATGTACGGCTTCGGTATAGCTTGGCATTGTTAATGTACTGCTTGGGAGATATCTTCAGGTTATTACGGAATAAGTTCTGTAAGGTAGAACGGGATATGGAAAAACGGTCACATACCTGATCTACCGGCAATGGTTCATAGAGATGCTTGTTGATGTATTCTACGATTTCTTCCATCAGCTGATCTTCAAAATGCTGGTTGATAGGAGACGTAGGCGCTATCTTTTCTGCATTGCTTGTATCTAACTGCATTGCGACTAACAGATATTGTAATGAAGCAATCATGGCATCATCATGATATTCGCCTACATCATCTGTTGCTTTAACAAAGTCATTGACATCTACTAATAAGGCTCTGGTTAAGGTAAAGACCCGGTTAAGCATGGTATCATTATGAATACCTTCTGCCTGGAAGATAATGGTTAAGTAAGAACACGCTTCATCAGAAGTGATACGCTGATCATGGAACTGACGCGGACCGTACAGAATGCACTGGTTGGCATTTACCTGATAGGTTGTTTTATCTACAGTTGTTTCCAGAGAACCATGATCGACATATGTTAATTCATAGAAATCATGGATCTCACCGTCAAATACATAACCGGGTCTTTTCACTACATAGTAATAAGCAAGAATCTCATCGATATGAAGAGAAGGGACAATATGATGGTATGCATATGGTGTTGTCAGGGTTCTGACTCTTTTGGCAGCATCACCATGGAAGTAAATGTCATAGACCAAAGTGCCATGCATTGGGACTAAGGCAAAGTATGTACCGGCATTGATCTTGATGCTTCTGTGTAAAGCAAAGTTATCAAAAGAATCTAACTCAGGATCCTTTAATACTCTTAACATGCCCATGCCTTCTACAGGATCTATGTAAACAGATTTGTCATAGCTAGTTACTTTTGTGACTGTATCATCTGTAACTGTGATGCGGGCTTTGAACAGATCTTTCCTTTTTTTAAAGGAAGATGTAACAATTCCATATTTCAGATAAGTTGTACTTGTCGTTTTATCAAACATAATATTTACCAAAAAGTATAAATAAAATATAGCATCATATCACGCGTATATCAATATGTTAGCGCTTACAATCGAAGAGTGCTAATTTACCGGAAAATGCAAATTATTAAAAATCAAAAATTAAAAATTTCCAAATACCGAAAATTACACCTAAATGAACGGAAAATGTAAAGAACATGTAAACGATTTCATTTATGATTATCACAGAAAGAGTGAAAGCGTTGACCGGCACTCGTTCTAATCGATCTAAATCAAACAGAAAGGAGAAAGGGGGGTTATAGTTGCCTGACATAGTATTATGCAGAATTGACAATCGTCTGATTCACGGACAGGTTGCGACCCAGTGGTCTGGATCCATTGGAGCTAATCTGCTGCTGGTAGCCAATGATGAAGTAGCGAACAATAAGCTGCGTCAGGGCCTTATGGACATGGCTGCTCCATCCTATGCCCAGACTAGATACTGGACACTGGATAAGACAATCTCTACCATTCACAAAGCTTCACCGAAACAGCACATTTTCCTGATTTGCGAAAATCCGGAAGACGTACTGAAACTCGTTGAAGGCGGCGTACCGATCAAGAAGGTCAACATCGGTAACATGCACATGGCAGAAGGCAAGCGGCAGGTCGCAGGATCTGTAGCTGTTGATGACGAAGATGTTGCAGCATTCAAGAAACTGCAGGAACTCGGCGTAGAACTGGAGATACGCAGAGTACCGCAGGAAGCAGCTGAAGACATCAACAAATTATTCAAGTAATTTCTGCAGGAATCATTCCAATTTTCGTTTTTCAAAGATTTATACAATTAAATAAGAGAGGATAGAATCAATATGCAAATTGTATTATTAGCAATCGTTACTTTTATCTTTGCAATTGACCAGTTCTCACTGACAGAGCTTCTCTATCGTCCAATCATTGCCTGCCCAATCATTGGCGCAATCCTTGGCGATGTTAAGACCGGCCTGGTCGTAGGTGGTACTTACGAACTTATGATGGTTGGTAACATGCCTGTCGGTGGAGCTCAGCCACCTAACGCCGTACTTGGCGGAATCGTAGCTATGATTTTCGCAGTCAGATCTCATCTTGGTGTAGATCAGGCTCTCGGACTTGCCGTAGTATTCTCCATCTTCGGTCAGTACGCAGTTACATTAACATTCACACTGACATCCGGACTGATGGCTAAGGCTGATGAAGCAGCTGATAACGCAGATCCATCCGGAATCACAAAGGTTAACCTGACAGCAATGTGCATCTTAGGCGGCCTGTTCGCAGTCCTTGCTATCATCGCTTACGTTGGTGGTGAAGCTGCTGGTACAGCACTGTCTAACCTGTCTAAGAGCAGATACTTCTCATTCATCATGGGTGGTCTTGGTGCTGCCGGTGGTATGATGAGATACTCTGGATTCGCAGTTCTGTTAAAGATTATGCTTGCTGATGATATGTGGGGTATTTACCTTGCTGGTTTCGCAGCTGCAGCATTATTCGGAAATGTTGACGCAACATCCGGAGCTACATTGATCCTTGTTGCATTCATCGGTGTTGCTATTGCACTGTATGACTACAACACAAATGTAAAGATTAAGAATATTACAAGTGCAGGAGGAGGAAGCGAAGATGGCATCTGAAGAATTAGTATATCAGGATTTGACACCTGCTGCGCCTCTTGATAAGAAGACGCTGAATAAGATGGTCTGGAGATCCATGAACCTGCAGGCATCCTTCAACTATGAAAGAATGCAGGCCGGCGGCTGGCTGTGGGCTATCCTTCCGGGACTTGAGAAGATTCATACAAACAAGCATGATCTGTCTCTGTCCATGAAACATAACCTTGAGTTCTTTAACACTCACCCATTCCTCGTAACATTCGTTATGGGTATCGTTCTGTCAATGGAACAGAACAAGGCTGACATCAACTCAATCCGTGCCGTACGTGTCGCAGCAATGGGACCTCTGGGCGGCATCGGTGATGCTCTGTTCTGGTTCACACTGGTTCCTATCACAGCTGGTATCACAGCTAACATGGCTATCGCCGGCAGTGCTGCAGGACCAATTCTGTACTTCATCATCACATTTGGTGTTCAGATGCTGCTTCGTTACTGGCTGATGTACATGTCCTATGACATGGGCACAAAGGCTATCGAAGTTCTGACCGCAAATGCTCGTGAATTCACACATGCAGCTTCTATGCTTGGTGTATTCGTTGTCGGTGCTCTGACTTGCAACTATGGTGCTACAACACTTGGTATGCAGATTCCTAACGGAACAGATGCAGATGGCAAGGCACAGTTCATTGACATTCAGGGTCTGTTAGATGGTATCTTACCAGCACTGATCCCATTAGCATTAACATTAATGTGCTACAACCTGATCAAGAAGAAGGGCTGGACAGCAACAAAGTGCATTCTCCTGCTCCTCCTCATTGGTATCGTAGGCTGCGCATTCGGTATCTGGTCTGGTGACTATACATCACTCGTTCCAGTTCCATGGCATTCTTGATTCTTAAGAAAGCTTAAAAATAAAGAGCACCTCCGGGTGCTCTTTTACTTATCATCAGTAGTATTTGTTTCAGAAGAATCCTGCTTATCTTTTTCTGCCTGTTCTTTCATCTCAGCCATCTTCTTTTCATACTTATCATAGTAAATTGACTGAACATCATCACTGAGAGGAACCTTGTATTCTTCGTTATTCTTTACTTTATCGACAATTTTCTTCTTTGAAACAACATAGTATATGGCAATTGCGATAATAATAATAACTGCCACAATAATCGGACCATTTTCCATTAATCATTAATCTCCTTATAATATAAGATGTTAGCATATAATTCATAATAACGTATGGATACGGAGGTAGTTTATGAGTATAACATTAAAATATTTTCTGATATTACTGGCAATAGGCATCATTTTATATATTGCCTGGACATTCTATTCCACAAGAGAAGTAGCTTATATGTCTATTCTTCTATATAAGAATGGTGATGCAGATGCATACTTAAAAGAACTGGATTCTATGTCCGCAAAGGTCTTCTTTTCCAAGAAATTAAGAGTATTAATGTCTATTGATGCCTGGTTAATGAAGGATGATAAAGAGAAGATACAGGCTGCTTTTGACAGAGCTGATGCTTATAAATTACGTCCGGCGGATCGTCTGTTAGTACAGCAGAAGGAGTTAACCTGGTATATAGGTCAGAACAATCCTGAGAAAGCCAAAGAAGTATTTGCGGCAATGAAGAAGAACTACGATAAGGATCTGACCAAGAAACAGAGAAAGTCTCATGAGGCAATGATGCAGGATGCCATCTATACAAATGCCATTCAGCTTGAACATGATGGTAAATATGCATCAGAAATTATGACAAAGGCAAAAGATTTAAAAGATGATATTCCGGCCGGAGTCATGTATTACAAAGCAGCACAGTCTTATTATCTTAAGGGTGACAAGAAACAGTGCCAGCTTGCCCTGGAAAAAGCTGAACCTAAGTTGAGACAGACCAGTTATCATGAAGCTGTAGAAACCATGCTTTCAACAAAAGATTACAGTACAATACTGAATATCAAGGCATAAAAGAAAGATGATCAGTTCCTGATGGATTTGATCATCTTTTTTATAAGCATCACTTTTTCCTTGAAAGTTTCCTTACATCAGCAATTGAAAGACCGGAATATTTAATGACTTTATCCTCTGGCATTCCATCCGCAAGCATTCTGGATGCGGTTTCCTCTCTGCCCCTTTCTTCACCAATAGATATGCCCTCATTCCTGCCTTTAGCTTCACTTTTTTCGATTATTTCCTTATATGCACTTTCCATAGTAATCGGTTCTCCTTTCTCTTTTAGTTCATCTACAAATACATTATTCCAGTCTCTATGACTATTAAAAGAGTCAGAATCACATCAAACTTTTCATGGATACCTTACTTCAGTTTCTCAACTTCTTCTTTTGAAAGACCAGAATATTTAATAACTTTATCTTCTGGCATTCCATCCGCAAGCATTCTGGATGCGGTTTCCATTCGGCCTTCAGCAATTCCCTCATTCCTGCCTTTAGCTTCACTTTTTTCGATTATTTCCTTATATGCACTTTCCATTGTAATCGGTTCTCCTTTCGCCTTTAGTTCATCTACAAATACATTATTCCAGTCTTTACCTGTCAATACATGCATATATTCTAAAACATAATCAACAAATTTAATAACCTGGGTACTTGGCTTGTATTCTTTGTTTATTCTCATCTGTACGAAGTAATCTGCGATTATTTTGAAGTCACTCTTGAACATGTTTACTGTTTCAGGTTCCAGAAATGAAATTTCATAAAGATGTTTGACCTCATAGTCACTGATTTCATCTTTAAGAAAATCCGGTATATTCAGCGAATCCTTTAAATGCAGACTGTAATTCCAATGGGTTGTACCATAGTAGAGTACAATCGTAATAACCGGATAACGTTCATGATTACTTCTATCAATCAATTCACTGCGATAGGATGCTCCATCATAGCCTATGACTCTTAACGGCATATCCTTATCCGCTTTTGTCTGACTCTCTATACCCAGTATTGAGATAATAACACCATGTTTCTTCCAGTATTTTGCAACATCTCTTTCTTCATAATGTACCATACTGTCATCAGCCTTATACTGACTCTTAGGGTACACATTTTCAAGATCATCCGGTTTTACAATTTCTTTACCATGAAACAAGAGACCATTTACCGCATCAGAGAATATAGCATTTAATGCGATCAGATTATTTTCTACAGTATCTTTTTCAGCCATCGATATCTTTTGTGCGTCTGACAGGATATCTATCTTTAATATACCTGTTAAAAGGTGAATTTCAAATCCTGCATGACTTCCTCCTTCTGTTATAAATATTTGGAGGAAAAAGACAAAACCCTCAAAAATATATTAGAAAGTTTCAGAACTTATTCACAAAAGAAAAACCTCTGGAATATAAACTCCAGAGGCTTGTAACATCAGTGATCAGAACTTGATTTCTTCCTGATGTGAAGCATACAGATATTCATCTACTGTATGAATGACACGATCCTTAACAATGGATTCAGGATCATTATGCAGTTTGCCTTCACGTACCTTTGTATAGGCAATAGGCATGAACTGACTTAATACTCCTAACGGAACACCATCCTTGAAGTTATCAAACAGCTTCTGCTGGGCTGCGACTACTTCTGGCTGAGGCATATAGTATCTGCATCTGTCAGAGAATGAGAACTTTCTCTTATAGGCAATCTCTGCATCAGTACCATGATAATGATGCTCGTAGTACTTAGGATCCTTCTTCATGGCTTCATCGAGCACTTCCATGAAGTGAGACTGTTTCTCAGGCTGATCCTTGTATACTTCTTTTTCTGCATAAGCAAGGGAGAACAAACCTTCTCTCATTGCAAATGTCAGACCAGGTCCGACTTTCAGAATACCAACACCATCTTCTACCAGTTCTCTTAAAGCATACTTTGTCTGATAGTCAGTGGAATGTCCTTCAAATACGAAGTTAGGATATTCCTTGATAGAAGCCATCAGATCAACTGCCTTGGAACGATCATAAGGTGTGCATCCTGCATCCTTTTCTTCTACACCAGGCTGTACAACAAATCCGATAACCTGATTCCATGCTTCATCAAGACCATGTTCATGGAAGCTCTTTTCAAAGATAGAAACTGTATTCTTGAAATCTTCTACCTTGGTAACCTGTAAGCCTGTATCTACTGCCTGCTGGGATCCGCCAGGAATCGGAACTTCAGAACCGACAATATAAACCGGGTGAATTGCCTCAGGATTCTTCTTTAATAATTCCTTGTATGCATTCTCCGCAACAATGGCAAGTTCAGCACCTCTTCTGGAGATGACTTCATCAGATAATCTTGTGTTTGGATCATCTGAGGCAACCTTCATGGATGTATCAATATGAATCTTTGTAAAACCTGCAGCTACGAACTGTCTGATTAATTCTGATGCTTCTGCCATTGCCTTATCTTCATTATAATGTGCAAATGTCAGAGGTCCTAAATGGTCACCGCCGAGGATGATCTGGCTCATCGGCAGACCTTCTTCAGCAGCTAACTCCTGAATGAATTTCATGAAGTCAGCCGGCTTCATGCCTGTATAGCCGCCATACTGGTCTACCTGGTTGGCAGTAGCTTCAATCAGCAGGATGGAATTTGTTTCCTTTGCTCTCTGCATGCATGCTTTCAGTGTCAGACCGTTGGATGTGCATGCACTGTAGATACCTACCTGCTTGCCTGCTTTCTGCAGACGTACAATATTCTTTAATGGATTTTCCTTTGGCATATAAATATATAACCCTCCTGATATTATTATAGAAAAGAAAGGGTTAACATTCTGATATCTGTTTTGCACTTTTAGACAAGTAAGTATACTGAAAAGTGAAAAAGTGTTAGATATCACTAACATTAAGCTCTTGTCTTTTCAAAAACGTTATTTTTTCATATAATGTTGAAGAATGCAGTGAAGGGAAGAGTATTCATTCAAACAGATACAGAGAGCATGTGGCTGGTGGAAACATGGTGCTGTGAAAATGAAGAACATGAACCCGGAGCAGAATATTCCAACAGGATATTCCGGAGGAACTCCGTTAAAACAAATGAGTGTCTTCATAAGTCATTATGAAGGAAGATAAAGGTGGTAACGCGTGCAAGACGTCCTTTCATTCGGGATGTCTTTTTATGTACAGGGAGGTGCATGCTATGACAGTCAATAAAGAACCGTATTACATTACAACCGCTATTGCGTACACATCAGGCAAGCCGCATATCGGCAATGTCTATGAAATTGTATTAGCTGACAGTATTGCCAGATACAAGCGGTTAACAGGCTATGATGTCAGATTCCAGACCGGAACTGATGAACATGGTCAGAAAGTAGAAGAAAGAGCGAAGGAAGCTGGTCTTACACCTAAGGAATATGTGGATAAGATCAGTGCAGAGATCAAGGAACAGTATGACTGCATGAATGTTTCCTATGATCACTTTATCCGTACAACCGATCCTTATCATGAGAAACAGGTTCAGAAGATCTTTAAGAAACTGTATGATCAGGGTGATATCTACAAGGGACATTATGATGGTCTGTATTGTCAGGAATGTGAAGCTTACTACACACCTTCACAGATTAAGGAAGAAGGTATCTGCCCGGTATGTGGAAACAAGTTAACCCATATGGAAGAAGAAGCATACTTCTTCAAGATGAGCAAGTATGCGGACAGATTAATCAAGTACATTGAAGATCATCCTCATTTCATTCAGCCGGAGAGCAGAAAGAATGAGATGCTGAATAACTTCCTGAAACCGGGATTACAGGATCTCTGTGTATCCCGTACATCCTTCAAGTGGGGTATTCCGGTAGACTTTGATCCTAAGCATGTTGTCTATGTATGGATTGATGCCTTAAGCAACTATATCACCGGTCTTGGCTATGATGTGGATGGCAACAGTGATCCGATGTATAAGAAATACTGGCCTGCAGATTTACATCTGATTGGCAAGGATATTGTCAGATTCCATACCATTTACTGGCCGATTATGTTAATGGCATTAGGTGAGCCTTTACCAAAGCAGGTATTTGGTCATCCATGGTTATTAACCGGCGATGCCAAGATGTCCAAGTCAAAGGGTAATGTCATCTATGCCTCTGATCTGGTAGATCTCTTTGGAGTAGATGCCGTCAGATTCATCATGCTGCATGAGATGCCTTTTGCCCAGGATGGTCATATTACCTATGATCTGATGATTGAAAGAATTAATGCGGATCTGGCAAATAACTTAGGCAACCTGGTCAACCGTACATTATCCATGGATAACAAGTACTTCAATGGTTCAGTTGCCAATCCTGGTGAAGAAGAGCCGATTGATGAAGAACTGAAGAAAGCTGCTTTAGATACTGTTACCAAAGTTAATGACAACATGGATACACTGCATGTGGCTGATGCCATTCAGGATATCCTGGATCTTGCGTCCCGATGCAACAAGTACATTGATGAAACAGAGCCATGGAAGCTTGCCAAGGATCCTGATCAGATCGGCAGATTGGCTACAGTTCTGTATAACCTGCTTGAAACAATCCGTTTCATCGGTATTCTCCTGAAGCCTTATCTGCCTGATACAGCAGACAAGATCCTGGCACAGCTTCATACAGAGAAAACATCTTATGATGATCTGACATTCGGTCAGCTTGAAAACGGCATCACCATTACTGATAAGCCTGAGATTCTTTTTGCAAGATTAAATCAGAAAGAAATCATGGATAAGGTAGAACAGATGCAGAAGGTTCAGAAGGCTGAAATCAGAAAAGCAGAAGCTGCCAAGAATGAAGTCACAATTGATGACTTTGCAAAGTTAGATTTAAGAGTTGGCAGAGTAGTCGCATGTGAGAAGCATCCGGATGCGGATAAGCTGTTTATTCTGAAAGTAGATATCGGTGAGAAGGAACCAAGAACGATTGTCTCTGGACTTGCCGGAAGCTATACCCCGGGTCAGATGATCGGCAAGCATATTGTTGTTGTCGCTAATCTGAAACCAAGTGTTATCAGAGGTGTTGAAAGCAACGGCATGCTGTTAGCCGGTAAGGAAGGAAATGAAGTCACGGTTGTTGAGATCAATGGTCTTGAGCCTGGCAGTAAGGTTTCCTGATTATATACGTACAGGTGAGATATCCTGTACGTTTTTTTGTCTCTTTGCAGTATACTTTACGCATGAAACAATTCACAATCGTTGCACGTCTGGATGAACTGTCCCAGATGCTTTCAAAAGATGTCACAAAGAAATTAGAAGAAGAAGGATATATCAGAGATGACAGGCATCCTGATACGGTTCTTGTTATCGGGGGAGACGGGACTTTCCTGTATGCTGTACATCAGTATCTGGATCAGCTGAATGATGTACGCTTCTTTGGTATTCATACCGGTACATTAGGTTTTTATTCTGATTATAAAGATGAAGAAATACTGGATTTCATGGATGTTCTTTTACAGAATAAGGGAAAAGAAGAGGTCTATCCGGTATTACAGGCAAATGTAGGAGATCATAAGTACTATGGTCTGAATGAAATCAGAATAGAGAATGCCGCAAGAACCCAGGTGATGGATGTCTATATCAATGCAAGTAAATTTGAAACATTCCGTGGTACAGGCATGTGCATCTGTACGCAGTTAGGTTCTACTGCTTATAACCGTTCCTTAGGAGGTGCGGTCATAGAAGAAGGTCTTGACTTAATAGAAATGGCAGAGATATCCGGTATTCATCATTCCCGTTATCGTTCTCTGGATGCGCCATTTGTATTAAAGGCTGACAGTATCCTTGATTTCAGATCTGAATCTTTTGACGGGGCATTATTAGGTGCTGATTCAGATGTGTATTCTTTAAATGGTGTTAAGCATGTAGAAATCAAGATCTGCCAGAGTAAGAAAGTAAGAGTACTCAGAGGAAAGAATGTTTCTTACTTCAGAAAATTAAAGACACTGTTCTGATAGAATATAGGTGATATGAAAAACTGGCATGCATTATTTGAAATACTGAGGTTTCCTCTGGAAATACTGTTAATTGCGGTTATGATTGCCGGTATCGGTAATCTGATGGTTAATCCTGTATTTGGATTCGGTGTATTAACAGATAACAGTTATGTGGAATCTATAGGCAATATACTGATTAAAACAGGACAGTTTGTCATTGTGAACTTTCCACTGTTGTTTTTACTGCGTCTTGTCGCAAGAAGAAGCGGGAATACTACTACGATATTATCCGCAGGCATAGGCTATGTGATATTCAATGCCGCAACGATGATCTGTGATGACAGTACGCTTCCTGCCACTGCCTATTCTTCCATATTAGGTCTGAATATGTCTGTCACAAGAGGCGGCACTTTAACAGAAACAACAAGATATCCTTTACAGACAGGTATTATGGCGACAATTGTTGTGGCTTTTATTACCTTAATTGTCTTTGATAAGTTAAAGACAAAGAATGAATATGGGTTCTTTGGCTTTATATCAAGAGAAGCAGCCTGTCTGATTATTACGGCATTCTTTTCATTACTTGCCGGAATTGGATTTGCGTATATATGGCCATATGTGATAAAGGCTATTCAGCAGTTAGTAACCTTTATAGCTTCTGATACAACCAATCCGGTAAATCTTGCTTTATATGGTATCTGTGACAGGTTCTTTGGCAGTATTAATCTGGCAGCTATGATCAGACAGCCATTCTGGTATACATCAGATGGAGGCAGCTGGGTATCTGTCGCCGGTGCTTCTATTACCGGTGATGTCAGTATCTGGCATGGACAGATCAATGCCGGTATATTAACCGGTATGAGCGGAAGATTCATTACACCGTATTACATCCTGAATATCTTTGCCTTTCCTTCTCTTATATGGGCTATGTATTCCATGTATACCAATAAGATCGAAAAGCGCAGAATCCGTGCATTATGCATTATTGTGACAATCGCATCATGGTTAAGCGGAACGATGTTACCGATAGAGTTAATGCTGTTATTGTTATGTCCTTTGTTATTTGCCATACATTTAGCTTATACAGGGATTCTGTTCGGACTATTACAGGCACTGCATATTTATTTAGGATTTAACAGCGGCGGTACAACAACCATCGCAGCCATGCCCGGTACATTACCGGAATTCTTATCCTATGTTTCCAATCCTTCCTTACAGAAGACACTGTTATGGATTGTATTAATCGGGGTTATCACCGGAGTTGTGTATTACTTTACAACAAAGTTCTACTTTAAATATCTGGCCATAGATTTATTCAAGACCGGAGATAAAGACAGAGCTGTGGATGGTACAATCCAGGCTCTTGGCGGTATTGAAAATATCCGTATGAGTGAATCGTCTGTCGGGGTTGTGACGGTATCGGTGTATGATCCTGGTAAGGTGGATATCCAGAAGTTAAGAAGACTTGGATCCTATCGTGTCTATGAGACTAAGTTTGGATATAACCTGTGCTTTGGATCAGCATCCACAATGATACGAGATGGCATTGAAAAAGAACGCAGAGATAAGATCAGAGATACAGAGTGAAGAAAGATATACAGAACAAGTTATTTACAAGGGAGCAGTTAATTAAGTTAATTGCTCCTTTGATTGTGGAACAGTTATTAGTACTGTTTGTAGGTATGCTGGATACATTGATGGTATCGCATGCCGGGGAAGCAGCAGTATCTGGTGTATCCATTGTTAATGAAGTAAATTATCTGATTATTACCATATTAACAGCGTTATCCGCAGGTGGTGCCGTAGTGGTATCGCAATATATCGGTAATAACAATCAGGATAAAGCAGGTTTGGCAGCCTCACAGATGATGATGATTTCAACTGCGACAGGTCTTGTGATGATGGGAATATCTGTTATCTTCTGTAAGCAGATTCTGAATCTTCTGTATGGTTCTGTAGAAAAGGAAGTCATGAAAAATGCGGTGACATATTTCTATATCACAGCATTATCTTTCCCGTTTCTTGGTATTTATAACAGTGCCTCTGCCATCTATCGCAGTATGAATGAGACAAAACAGATCATGTATGTATCCATCATCATGAATATTATGAATATGACAGGTAATGCCATAGGTGTATATGGTCTTCACTTAGCTGCGGCAGGAGTAGCCTGGCCTACACTCATTTCAAGAATGACAGCAGCTTTATTATTAGGCACAAGAACTTTTTATAAAGGTAATCTCATACATGTGGATATGAGACAGCTCTTTTCAATACATAAAGATATGATTCATAAGATATTGAAGATAGCTGTACCAAATGCCATAGAAAACGGATTATTTCAGTTTGGAAGAATCATCGTAACAATCTTCATAGCTGCTTATGGCACATCCGAGATTGCGGCAAATGGTGTCGCAGACAGTCTTACAAATCTGGCATTGGTAACAGCTGGTGCCATGCAGTTAGCGATTGTAACAGTCATAGGACAATGTACCGGGGCAGGGGACTATGACCAGGCAGAGTATTACTTTAAGAAGTTATTAATCTGGTCTTATATTCTTGCGGCAGTGAATTGTTTCATTGTCTTCCTGATTCTGCCTGTAACAATACAGTTATATTCCTTATCAGAAGAAACAGCAGAGATTGTAAGACAGTTAATGCTTACGTATCTCATCGCAGATGTATTAATAGAACCACTGGCTTTTGTTCTGCCAAATGGATTAAGAGCGGCAGGAGATGCAAGGTTTACGATGATAACCGGTGTATTATCTATGTTTATTGTCAGAATATCATTGGCATATGTATTAGGTACAGTGATGCATATGCATGTATTAGGTGTGTATCTTGCCATGTATTGTGACTGGATTGTGAGAATGATATGTTTTGTGATCCGCTATAAGAGCGGGAAGTGGAAAGCTTACAGGCTGGTGTAAATGCTTTATGCCTTCTCTGTATTCATATACATTTTCTTCTTCCATCCACCACTCAGGTATCTTCCGACAAAGAAGATAGTACGGCATATCCAGTCAATGATCATGGCTATCCATACACCAATAGCACCCATGCCAAAGTGTGCTCCTATAATCCATGAGAAGAGGATTCTGTTAACAGCCATAGAGACAAGAGAAACAGTCATGGTATATTTCACGTCATTGCATGCCCTGAGCATATTCGGAAGTACAAAGGCAAGCGGCCAGATGAACATGGCACTGACGTCATGAATCATGACTAATAACCACGCAAGATTTAATGTCTGTGCGCTTAATCCATACAGATGAAGGATAGGTCTTAAAAGGATTAACAGGGGTATATCCATAAGCCATGTACCAATATAGGTGATCTTCATGAGTTTCTTTGTATAGAAACGTACCTGTTCTTCATCCCTGGCACCTGCACATTGTCCAATGACAGTAATCATGGCAAGGCTCATGGCTTTACCAATGATGACGCCTACACTGTCCAGGTTATTCGCAACACCATTCGCAGCTATCTGCATGGTCCCAAATGTCGCAATGATGGAGACAACGATGACTCTGCCAAGTTCAAAGATGCCATTTTCAATACCGCTTGGAATACCGATGTATAGAATTCTGTGAATGACATTACCGTCAACATGAAATCTTTCTTTCAGATAGTGAACATCTAATGTCTGATCCAGTAAGAGATATGTGACTATCCCTGCCGCAACACCTCTGGAAAAGAAAGATGGCCAGGCAACACCGGCAGTACCTAAATGCAATGCAAATACACCAATGGCATTACCGACAATGTTCATGATATTCATAATGAAAGAAATACGCAGAGTAATTCTGGAATTCCCCATGGAACGGAATAGAGCAGCACCAGCATTGTATACAGCCAAAAACGGGAATGATAATCCGGTAATGATAAAGTAAACAATGGCATTATGCATGACATCATCACTGATAGATCCAAAGAACAGTCTTAATATCGGACGATTGAATAATAATGTGATTAGCATTAAGAGTATGCCGGCAGTACCTAATGTAAATAAAAGCTGATTAGCAGAACGGCTGGCATTCTCTTTTTCATGTGCACCTAAGTATTGTGAAGCAACAACTGCTCCTCCTGTTGCCAAAGCACTGACTATTGCAATGATCAGGTTATTCACCTGATCAACCAAAGAAACACCGGAAACAGCTGCTTCGCCTGCGGAAGAAACCATCATGGTATCGGCCATACCTACCGTGATTTCCAGTGTCTGTTCAAATATAAGCGGGACAATTAATCTCTTTAAATAAGAATCTGTAAATAATTTCTGTTTCATACAGATGGTTATTATAAGACTGTTTGAAATTTATGGTAATTAAGCAATGAGCATATGATAATGCCCATGTTCATGACGTGATATAATAGGTACGCTTTTTAAGGGAAATTATGGCTAAAGAAAAAACATATACACCAATGATGCAGCATTATCTCAGCATCAAGAAACAATACCCTGATACACTTGTTTTTTATCGTATCGGAGACTTTTATGAGATGTTCTTTGATGATGCCAAAATTGCTTCAAGAGAACTGGATCTTGTCTTGACTGGCAAGAGTGCAGGCGTGGATGAAAAGGTACCGATGTGTGGTGTACCTCATCATGCCGTGCAATCTTATATACAGCGTCTTGTTGCAAGAGGTTATAAGGTAACAATCGTAGAACAGATGCAGGATCCAAAGGAAGCACAGGGATTAGTAGAAAGAGATGTTATCCGTGTCATCACACCTGGTACGGTGATGGATGAGATCACGGATGAAAAGTCTTCTGTGTATCTGGCTGCGGTAATAGATTATGGCTATGGCTATGCCTTGTCTTTTGCGGAAGTTTCCACAGGTGAAAACTTTGTGGAGAATTGTGCACATAAGGATAATGCCTTATTACAGATGATCATGAAGAACAATGCCCGTGAGGTAGTTGTAAAGCATGGCTTCAGAGAACGTATTCTGAAACAGTTAAGAGAGATGCAGGTAGTTATCTCTTATTGTGATAAGACAGATATCAGAGAAGAATATAAGCCTTTAACAGATGAGATTACAAAGGACTATGATCTGGAAGCTTATGGATTGATGCTGAATTATCTGGAAGCTACCCAGAAACATATGCTTGCCCATCTTCAGACAGCAGTATTGGCAGAAGAAGATGAAGTTCTGTATATGGATTACTCTACAAGACAGAATCTGGAATTAACCCAGCCTTTACATGAAAATGGCAAAGCCATTACCTTATGGTCATTCCTGGATTCCTGTAAGAGTGCCATGGGATCCAGACAATTGAGAAAGTGGATAGAAAGTCCTCTTGTTTCACAAGAGAAGATAGAAAAACGTCTGGATAAAGTAGAGTGGTTAATGAAGAATTTCATGAAGCGTCAGAAGATCAGGGATTCTTTAGGAAATATCTATGACTTACAGAGACTGATTGCCAGATGTGCCATGAATAATGCCAATGCAATTGATTGTCAGAGACTGGTAAAGACATTAGCAGAGGTTCCAACTGTATTATCCCAATTAGATGGAGAACCTTTTAAGGCATACAGTACCCTGGATCCTTTAAGTGATTTATACAATCAGATAAAGGATGCCTTTAAGGATGATCTGCCTGTATCTACTACTGATGGCGGTATGTTTAAGGACGGCTATAATGCCGAGCTGGATGAAGCCAGAAAGATCCAGAAGAATGGCAGAGCGTATATTGCGTCCTTAGAAGCTAAGGAAAGAGAAAGAACCGGTATTAAAACTTTAAAGATCGGTTATAACAAGATCTTTGGCTATTACATAGAAATATCCAAGGCTGCCGCCAAGCAGGTAAAAGATGAATGGGGCTATGTACGTAAGCAGACATTAACGAATAATGAAAGATTTATTTCCCCGGAATTAAAAGAAAAAGAAGATATGATCCTGCATGCGGAAGAGAATGCAGTCAGGATTGAAAAAGAGTTATTCCAGCAGATCCTGGAAGAGATAAGAAAGTATCTGCCTAAGTTACAGAAACTGGCTAAAGCATTAGCTGAGATTGATTGTTATGCGGCATTAGCTGAAGATTCTTCAAAGTATGGATATACAAGACCTGTATTTGATGAAGATGAACTGGATATTAAGAGCGGCAGACATCCGATCTTAGATGAAATGATGAAGGATCCGAAGTATGTGGCTAACAGCCTGCACCTGGATCATGATACAAGTATTCTGTTGATTACCGGTCCTAACATGGGTGGTAAATCCACATATATGCGTCAGACTGCATTGATAGTCATCATGGCACAGATCGGATGCTTTGTGCCGGCAAAGAGCTGTCATATGCCTGTCTTTGACAAGATCTTTACAAGAATAGGAGCATCCGATGATATTCTCTCAGGTCAGTCTACTTTTATGGTAGAGATGACGGAAGCGAACCATGCCCTGCAGGAAGCTACGGATCATTCCTTGATATTATTTGATGAGATCGGCAGAGGCACATCCACCTATGATGGTATGGCTCTGGCACAGGCAATGCTGGAATATATTGCCTCGTGCATACATGCAAAGACACTGTTTTCTACCCATTATCATGAATTGACTTCGTTAACGGATTCGGTAGGATGCGTAAAGAATGTGCATGTCGTAGTAAAGGAAGATAATGAGAAAGTTACCTTCTTATATAAGATTAAAGACGGACCTGCAGGTCATTCCTATGGTATCAATGTCGCAAGACTTGCCGGACTTCCGGAGTCTGTATTAGACAGGGCAAAGCAGCTTCAGAAAGAACTGGAATCCAAGAAGAGAGTTGTCCAGCAGAGTTTCCAGGTAGTGGAGATGAAGAAGGAAGATCCGGAGGCTGATGCGATTAAGGATAAGCTGAATTCTGTAGATCCGGATGCATTATCTCCAAGAGAAGCATGGGTTATGCTGAATGACCTCTGCGAGGAGGCAAAGAAGAAATAAATGGAACAGGATAAGATAGTAATCAGAGGGGCCAGAGAGAATAATCTCAAGAATATTTCTCTGGAAATACCACGTAATAAAATGGTTGTTATGACCGGTTTATCCGGCAGTGGAAAGACATCTTTAGCATTTGATACGATTTATGCTGAAGGTCAGAGAAGATATGTAGAGTCTCTGTCTGCTTATGCAAGACAGTTTTTAGGTGGTGTAGAGAAGCCTGATGTAGACAGCATCGAAGGTCTTTCACCAGCCATATCCATCGATCAGAAAACAACCTCCAATAACCCGCGTTCAACCGTAGGTACGGTTACAGAGATCTATGATTATCTCCGTCTTTTATATGCAAGAACCGGTACGCCATACTGTCCAAATCACAATATTCCGATTACCGGTCAGACCGTACAGGAGATGGTAGATGAAGTCATGAAGCTTCCTGACCGTTCAAGATTAACGATCTATGCACCGGTTATCCGTAATAAGAAAGGTACCTTTAAAGATACATTTCATAAGTTATTGAAAGAGGGTTATATCAGAGTCAGGGTAGATGGGGAAACCCGGATGCTTGAGGATGATATTGAGTTAGAAAAGAACAAGCGTCATGACATTGATGTAGTTGTGGACAGAATCATCAAGAATACAGATTCCAGAAGCCGTCTGAATGATTCTATTGAAACAGCAGTCAAGTTAACAGATGGCAGAGTAATTGTGTCAGATGGTGAGAATGAAAAGTTATTCTCCGCCAACTATTCATGTCCGATCTGTGGATTCTCTGTACCGAATCTCGAACCGAGATTATTCTCTTTCAATGCCCCTTTAGGTGCTTGTGATGTATGCAAGGGATTAGGATTTACAGAAGAAGTAGATATCGATAATCTGATTCCGGATCCTTCTTTAACAATTAATGAAGGAGGTATCCGGTATTATAAAAATATAGCCGGTACAGATAATATTGAATGGCAGACATTTGTTGTTTTATGCAAAGCTTATAAGATTCCTCTGGATAAGCCTGTCTCCACATTAACAAAGAAACAGATGGATATCATTCTGCATGGATCAGATAAACCGATCAGGTATGATATTACTTCTTCTTCAGGCAATCATTATTCACGCAATGATTATATTGAAGGCGTCAAAGACATGATTGAAAGAAGATATGCGGAAACTAATTCTTCCATGTTCAAGGACTGGTATCATTCTTTCATGATTGAAACACCATGCCCGAAGTGTCATGGCAAAAGACTGAATGAACAGGCTCTGGCGGTTAAGGTTGGTTCCAGGAATATCTCTGAGTTTACTGAGTTATCAGTAGTAAAAGCTTTGGATTATATTGATACCCTGAAACTGGATGAAGAAAAGACAAAGATTGCGGATATGATTCTGAAAGAGATCAGATCACGTCTGGAATTCTTAAAGAATGTAGGATTAGAGTATCTGACATTAGACAGACTTGCCGGAACATTATCCGGCGGGGAATCACAGCGTATTCGTTTAGCTACACAGATAGGATCCCGATTGTCTGGCGTACTGTATGTCATGGATGAGCCTTCTATCGGTCTGCATCAGAGAGATAATGCCAAACTTATCAGAACAATGAAGGACATGCGTGATCTTGGCAACTCTCTGATCATCGTTGAACATGATGAAGAGACGATGATGGCAAGTGACTGGATTGTGGATATCGGACCAGGGGCAGGCATACATGGTGGACAGGTGATGGCTTCCGGTACACCAGAACAGGTAATGAATACCCCGGATTCCATTACCGGACAGTACTTGTCAGGCAAGAAGATTATTCCGCTTCCGAAAAAGAGAAGAAAAGGCAATGGCAAGTATGTAGAGTTAAGAGGTGCTGAAGAACATAATCTGAAGAAGATTAATGTCAAGTTCCCGTTAGGCAAATTCATTGTTGTAACAGGTGTATCGGGATCCGGTAAGTCTACGTTAGTCAATGATGTATTCATGAAGGCTGTCTTGCAGAACCTTGGCAGAGTTCGGGTACATCCCGGAAAATACAAGTCTATTAAGGGATTGGAGAATATAGACAAGCTTGTCCAGATAGACCAGCAGCCGATCGGACGTACACCGCGTTCCAACCCTGCAACATATACCGGTGTCTTTGACGATATCCGTGATGTATTCGCAAAAACACCTGAGGCAAGACTAAGAGGCTATGATAAAGGACGTTTCTCCTTTAATACTAAGGGAGGCAGATGCGAAGCCTGCCAGGGTGATGGTGTCAAGGTTATCCGCATGAACTTCTTACCGGATGTGTATGTGCCTTGTGAAGTATGCCATGGCAAGAGATACAATGAGGAAACATTACAGTGTACCTATAAGGGCAAGAATATCTATGATGTACTGGAGATGTCTGTAGAGGAAGCACTGCAGTTCTTCTCTGCCCATCCTAAAATTAAGAATAAGTTACAGACATTGTATGATGTAGGTCTTGGTTATATGAAGCTTGGTCAGGCTTCTACTACTTTATCTGGTGGTGAAGCACAGCGTGTCAAGCTGGCCAGTGAATTACAGAAGAAAGCTACCGGTAAGACAGTCTATATTCTGGATGAACCTACAACCGGATTACATACGGATGATGTCAAGAGGCTGATCGGAGTCTTACAGAGAATTGTAGATAATGGTGATACTGTATTAGTTATCGAACATAATCTTGATGTCATTAAATGTGCTGACTGGATTATTGATCTTGGACCAGAGGGTGGCGATAATGGCGGTACAATCGTATGCCAGGGTACTCCTGAACAGGTCGCAAAGGTACCGGAAAGCTGGACTGGCCAGTATCTGGTCAAGGCATTAAAATGGACAAAGGAACATCAGAAGGAAGATCAGGAATAAACTGTTCTTCCTTTTTATATGAAAGTTTGTGAAATATTAAAGCATGCATACTTTAAGAATTGTTTTTGGTAATGCTATAATTGTATCCACGAGGATTTGACTATGTCAGATGTGAAATACGAAAAGAAGGTTACTGTACGGGAAATAGTGGATTTCTTTAAGTTTGAACAGTTGACAGGTGATGATCATTCACTGGATCGCTGGACAATTGTACCGGATGTCAATCGTCCGGGTTTTGAACTGTGCGGTTTTTATAAGGCTACTGAACCAAGACGTATTGTTGTAATAGGCAATAAGGAATCTGAGTTTATCAAAACCATGAGTGAAGAAGATCAGAGAGCCAGATTTCCGATGTTAACAGATGGTCTGACACCGGCTTTGATCATCACAAAGAATAATGAACTTCCTCCGATTCTGAAAGAAGTCGCTGAGTCTACGGATTTCCCTATCCTGAGAACATCCCTGGAGACATACCGTCTGATGGCAGATATCATCACATTCCTGGATGAGAAGCTGGCACCAGAGGATACCTTAAGCGGTGTATTGATGGCTATCCATGGTGTAGGTGTTCTTTTAACAGGTGAATCCGGCATGGGTAAGTCTGAAACGGCATTGGAATTAATCAGACAGGGCAATGTTCTTATCTCTGATGACAGAGTAGATGTTCAGCATATTCATAACAGTGTCATCGGTCATGCGCCGGATATTATCAAGGGATTATTAGAGATCAGAGGCATCGGTATTATCGATGTGGAAAAGATGTTTGGCGCCATGGCATTGGCAGACAAGGCAGAAGTGTCCCTTGTGATCAAGCTTGTACCATATGAACCGGATGCGGAATATAACCGCATCGGTGATGAGACATTACGTTATACAAGAATTCTTGATGTACTGGTGCCGACGATTAATTTACCGGTCAGTGCAGGCCGTAATACATCGACCTTAGTTGAGTCTGCGGTTACGAACTTCCGTCTTCAGCAGGCCGGATTTAATTCATCTGATGAAATCAGAAAGAGATTTCTGGAATATACAGATCAGTCAAAAGGAGGCAGTCAATGAAGTTTTTCCCTGATCCTTCAACGATAGTAATAGTAGGCGGTGTTTATATCCGCTGGTATGCGGTAACGTTAGTTCTGGGTTTTATTCTCGGCTATCTCTTTTCAAGCAGAATCATGAAGAGCCATGGTTATGGTCAGGCAACAACAGATGATCTTCTGATTATCATGATTGTCTGTACATTAATCGGTGGAAGAATCGGCTGGGTATTGGAAAACCTGCATGAATATATGCTGTATGTACCGGGTATATTCCGGATTACAGATGGTGGTCTTGAAGTTATAACAGCTGTCTTAGCCAATGCGTTAGGCATCTGTCTGTATACAAGAAGACGCAGGATGTCTTTCAGAAGAACCATGGACAGTGCTTCTCCGGGCTGCTTTATCGCAATCATTGTCGCAAGAGTCGGCAGATGTCTTGCCTATCCTCCTCTATGGTTAACCGTAGGTATTGATATCATCGGCTTCATTGTCATCTGGTATGGCATCAGACCATACCGACCGGGCAGAATGAGAGGCGATACTTCAGCCGTAACACTGATGTGGCTTGGCATATCCCGTTTATCCGCATGTGTATTCGGACTGGATCCATTTGCGGAAAACTGTATTCCCTACTGCATCATTGCCGAGATACTGGGCATTGTGATGTATGTATACAATCACAAGTATCCTAAGATCAAGCCGTTATTACTCTTTGACTTTGATGGAACCATCATGGATTCAGAAAAGATGATTGCCGGCAGCTATGCATATTTATTTCAGAAGCACAGAAGTCTGGATGATTTTACACCAGAACTTCAGAAAGAAGTATCCGGGGCAGATCTGGAAACAGAACTGGCAAAGTTATTCCCGGATGAGGACACTGCGGCAATGGTTAAGGAATACCGTGATTTTCAGAAATCCCTGCCAGGCAGACATCTGGTACAGTTAATGCCGCATGTTAAGGAAACCCTGGAAGAACTCAGGAAACGCGGCTATGAGATGGGTATTGTCACAAGCAGATTATCAGAGTCATGCCGGATGTGGTTAAAGGATCTTGAGGTGGAGGATTATTTCAGTGCTGTTATCGGTAATGAAAACTACCGTCATGCCAAACCGGCCAAAGACTGCATTATCCGTGCCTGTGAAATCATGGGACATGGTCATGATGCGGTCGTTTATACCGGTGATAATCCGCATGATGTAGAGACTGGTATCAATGCGGGTGTTTATACTGTGGGATTTGTCTCGGACTGGGATAAGAAAGAGGCAATTGAGAACAGTAAGCCGAATGTGATGATCTTTGACTTTTCGGAATTAATCAAGGTTCTGAATGTAGATCATGCATGGACATATGAACAGAGTTAAGCAGGCAGATGTTTGACATCTGCTTTTTAGCATTACAATAGATAACAAAGGGAGGTTTATGATGGATAAAAGAAACAAGCGGGTTATTTTAGTCAGCGGTATGTCAGGTGCTGGCAAAAGTACGGCTACCAGAGCTTTAGAAGATCTGGGCTATCATGTCATTGATAATTTCCCTGTACAGCTGGTATCTCTTTTGGTAGATATGATCGAAACTTCAGTGGATCCACGCTACAGCTATCTTGCCTTATCCACTTCCGCAAGGGACTTCCCTGAGTTTTTAAGAGGTATCAAGGGACAGAATATTACCGTAGAGGTATTATTCCTTGATGCGGCAGATAGTGTACTGCTGCATAGATATAAAAGTACCAGAAGAGCACATCCTTTACTGTTATCCAATACATGCAATACATTAGATGAAGCGATTGCGGTAGAAAGACAGATGTTTTCCAAGAGTATGGACAGTTCTTTTGTGACGATTGATACATCCTTCTTAAGTGAACAAGAATTCAGAAAGAAGATAGAACAGTACTTTGCCAAAGACGAGGTTCCGGCATTCTCTATTTCCTTTGAATCATTCGGATATAAGTATGGTGTACCGATGGATGCAGATCTGATGGTCGATGTAAGATTCTTGCCAAATCCATTCTGGGTGGTATCTTTAAGACCATATAATGGCAATGACAAGAATGTATATGACTATGTCATCAATAAACCGGAGACAAAGGAATTCCTTGAAAAGTTAACTTCTTTCATGGATTATGCTTTTGAAAAGTATGCGGATGAAGGCAAGAATCACTTCACGGTAGCGATAGGATGTACTGGTGGTCAGCACCGTTCAGTCGCAATAACCAACTGGCTGTATGACCATTACCGTACAAAGTACAACTGCTATAAGCAGCATCGTGAAGAGAAGGAGTGGCAGCGTGATGAAAAGTAAGAAAGTAGTCGTCATAGGCGGCGGTCATGGTCAGTCGCAGATATGCCGCGGCATCAAGAATATAGAAGATATAGATATCAGTGCCATTGTAACAGTTGCGGATGATGGCGGGTCTACCGGAAGATTAAGAAGACAGTTTCATATTCCGGCTATGGGGGATATCCGTAATGTCATGATTGCCTTAGCAGGAAATGAATCTTTAATGACGGATTTAATGAATTACCGCTTTGAAGATGAAGATGGCAGTGAACAGGATATTGCCGGTCATAACCTTGGTAATCTGATCTTAACTGCCATGACTGATGAGTGCGGTTCTTTCATGAAAGCTATTCAGAAGGTACAGAAAGTGCTGAATGAAAAAGGAAGAATCATTCCTTCTACTACCCAGGTCATTTCTCTTTATGCATTAATGGAAGATGATGTTGTAGTGAAAGGAGAAGCAAATATACCTGACAGAAACAATCATATCCGTAAGGTTTTCTATAATGAACCTGTCAAGGCTACAGAAGAAGCTGTACAGGCTGTATTAGACGCAGATCTGATTATCTATGGTATAGGATCTGTATATACATCCATACTTCCAAATGTCATCATTGCGGATATGAAACAGGCTTTACAGGAAAGTCATGGTGAAAAGGTTTATTTCTGTAATGCGATGACCCAGCCTGGTGAAACAGACGGCTATTGTATGGAAGACCATGTACAGGCTTTGTTAGATCATGGTGCACCAGTGGATAAGGTTGTCATGGCTTCTGACCGGATTCCTGATTTAACCTTAGACAGATATGAAATGCAGGGAAGTTCACCGGTCATGATAAGGGATTCCATTCATCCATATGAAGTCAGAGAAGAAAGCCTTCTTACCTTTGAAAATGATCTGATTCGTCATGATGCCCATAAGATAGAACTGGCTGTAAGAAGCCTGCTGGAGGAACTCTAGTGTCTTTCTCATCTGAAGTAAAACAGGAAGTGGCACAGAAGGTTATGGAAGGCAATGATGCCAGGGCAGAACTTTCAGCTCTGATTCAGATGACTTCCTCTCTTTCCTTTTCCAACCGCGGTATTACGATCTTAGTGACAATCGAGAATGCGTCTGTCGCAAGAACGATATTCCGCCTTGTGAAGGAAAGATACGGCTGTGAGATGAGCCTGTTTGTAAAGAAAAAGATGAATTTACGAAAGAACCGGATATATGGTATCCGGATTCTTTCCAATGCCCAGGAAATACTGACAGATTTAGGGATATACAGTTCCAGAGGTTTATTAGAGAAACCTTTGAAGAAGATTGTCGAAACAGATAATAATGCCAGGGCATATCTTGCCGGTGCATTCTTAGCTTCCGGATCGGTGAATCCGCCAGAGAAGACCAGTTATCACTTAGAGATAACGGCTGTATCAAAAGAACAGGCATACTTTCTGATTGATCTTTTAGCAAGATTCAATATCAAAGCGAGAACCATTGAAAGACGTGGGAAAGATATTGTCTATGTCAAAGCAGCTGAAAAGATCGCAGATTTCTTAAGAATCATAGAAGCGGATAATGCCGTCATGGAGTTTGAAAATATCCGTATATCGAGAGATTTCACCAACAGCATTACCCGTTTGAATAATATAGATGTCGCTAATGAAATGAAGGTACAGTCGGCTGCCGCAAAACAGTTGAAAGATATTGAAATGATTGAAGAAGATCATAAATATGAATATCTGGATCAGAAGCTGAAAGATGTTGTGGATTTAAGAAAAGAAAATCCGGACTGTTCACTAAATGAGTTATGTACTTTATATGAGAATAAGACAGGACAGTCTGTATCCAAAAGCGGCATGAAGCACAGATTTGTCAAGCTGCATGATATAGCAGTACGTGGTCATGAAGAAGAATAGATGGTTGATATATGCAGCCGTATATGTACTGGTAATTGCATTGTTATGTGTGAAGTGGCCTGAGTGGACGATTCTGTTTATTGTTTTAGGTATTATGGGAATCATAGGCTTTATCAGGACAAGAAAGATTGTCAGAGATATGGATCATATCGATAAGGATGTATAATAATTACAGCGTTATATGGGGAGATTAGGATGATTGCTAAAGCGTCAGAAGAAATGAAGGATGAGATCAGGGATCTTTTTAAAGTATCTTTTCCTAAAGAAGATCCACGGTATCTGGATTTCTTTATGAAGACATATTTCAAACCTGAAAACTGTTATGTGGTAACTCAGGAAGGAAAGATCATTGCGACAATGATCAGGGACAAGCATGTGATGATGTTCAATGGCAGAGCCATGCAGACAAGCATGCTTTTAGGAGTCGCAACCCATCCGCAATACCGTCATCATGGCTATATGCATGATCTGATGAATATTGTCTTAGATGCCTGTGAACATTCTGAATTACTGACATTAATACAGACAGAAACACCTGCCATGTATGAACAGTTTGGCTTTGAAATGATCTATAACCGCAGTATCTATACGATTTCCCGCAATGATGTAAAACGCATCACCAACTTCGGTATGTCTTATGAACCTGCCCCGATTGATCTGATGAAGGTATACAGTGCCTTTATTAAAAAATTCAATGGTTTCTATGCAAGAGATCTTAAAGACTTTGTGAATTATAAAAAAGAAGTCAAGGCTCTTGGGGGAAAGATTGTGGCTTTCTACAATGGCCGCAATCAGATTCAGGGATATGCAGTCATGATTCCACAGGGCAGAGAGTTAAGAGTAGAAGAGCTTGTTTATCTGGATTCCGTATCCTTAATGAAGCTATGCAATGCGGCATTACAGGAAAGAAAGATCGTGAATCTGTATGTTTCTGAAGCAGAAGATCTGTCATTGGTTTTCCCACATGCGCAGAAGCGCACCTATGGATCAACCATGGTAAGGCTGAATGATGCCGGATTGTTTACCAAAGTATTCAATCACAGAGTTTCCAATGTACAGCAGGCATTTGCCTTATCTTCAAAACCTCTAAATCTGAATGAGTTTGACTAGCGTAGCCACAAAGCTTCGCTTTTATTTAAAAATCCATTGTTTCACAATTGACGCACAACTTTTATAATCTTATAATTTCAGTGCAACATAAGGAGGTCTTTAAAAGACAATATGACAGATGTAAGAGTTGCTATTAATGGATTTGGCCGTATTGGTCGTCTTGCATTCAGACAGATGTTTGTTTCTGAGGGCTACGAAGTCGTTGCTATCAACGATCTGACAACACCTCATATGCTTGCTTATCTTCTGAAGCATGACACAACACATGGCAAGTGGGATCATGAAATCTCTTCTGATGATGAGAAGGGAACAATCACAGTTGACGGCAAGGAAATCAGAATCTACGCTGAAAAGGATGCTAAGAACTGCCCATGGGGAGAACTGAACGTTGATGTAGTTCTCGAGTGCACAGGTTTCTACACATCCAAGGCTAAGGCACAGGCTCATATCGATGCTGGTGCCAAGAAGGTTGTTATTTCCGCTCCAGCTGGAAATGACCTGCCAACAATTGTTTACTCTGTAAACGAAAAGACACTGAAGGATGGCGATAAGATTATCTCTGCAGCATCCTGCACAACAAACTGCCTGGCACCTATGGCTAAGACACTGAACGACACATTCCCTATCGTTTCCGGTATCATGTGCACAGTTCATGCTTACACAGGTGATCAGATGATCACCTGTGTAAGCATGAAC
>CAZHUX010000017.1:0-3374 GCA_964535445.1 uncultured Galactobacillus sp.
GCAGCCGTTAGTTCTACTTTTAAATATCTTTGTTCATTTTCATTGACTAATATTTATCGTCATGTTAGTCTAACAAAGTTAGACATGACTTACATCATGATTGATGATGGGGAGATACATTATGACAGTCAGAGATTTAAAAACAGGTGAAAGTGCAGTAGTAACAAAAGTAGGTGGAGAGGGAGCTCTTCGCCAGCATTTTCTGGATATGGGATTAATCCCTGGTGTGAAGGTTACATTAGTAAAATTTGCGCCTATGGGAGATCCTTTAGAGTTAAGAGTAAACGGCTATGAGCTTACATTGCGTCTGAATGAAGCTTCAGAGATAGATTGCCGCAAACTGAATGAGAAAGAAATCGCGGAATTAGAAAAGAAGGATGAAGTACAGGAAGAACAAAAGCGTAAACGTCTGAAGGAAGACATGGAACATCCGGGTCTTGGTGAAGGCGGGAAGTATCATGATAAAAAGACAGAACATCCTTTACCTGATGGCACAAAACTGACATTTGCCTTAGCCGGAAATCAGAACTCTGGTAAAACAACTCTGTTTAACCAGCTGACCGGTTCTAACCAGCATGTCGGTAATTTCCCAGGTGTTACAGTAGACAGAAAGAGTGGTTCCATCCGCGGTTATAAAAATACGGAAGTGACCGATCTTCCTGGTATTTATTCCATGTCTCCTTATACAAGTGAAGAAATTGTCTCCCGGCAGTTTATTCTGAATGAAAAGCCAACCGGTATCATAGATATAGTAGATGCGACAAATATTGAAAGAAATCTGTATCTTACACTTCAGTTACTTGATCTTGATGTACCGATGGTAGTTGCCTTAAATATGATGGATGAAGTACAGGGAAATGGTGGTTCTATCCTGATCAATGAAATGGAAGAAGAATTAGGTGTACCGGTTATTCCTATCTCAGCTGCGAAGAATGAAGGTATTGATGAACTGATTCAGCATGCCCTCCATGTCGCAAAGTATCAGGAAAGGCCAGAGCCAAGAGACTTCTGTGCCAAGGATGATCGTGGTGGTGCCGTACATCGTGCTATCCATGGAGTCATGAGTCTGATTGAAGATCATGCGGAAGAAGCCGGCATTCCTGTTCGTTTTGCGGCTACCAAGGTTCTGGAAGGAGACGAGAGAATTCTCAAGTCTCTTGCCTTAGATGAAAATGAAAAAGAAATGCTTGGTCATATAACGAAACAAATGGAAACAGAAAGCGGACTGGATCATGCGGCAGCGATTGCGGAAACCCGTTTCAGTTTCATTAATAAGGTTGTAACAGATACGGTTATCAAACCGCATGAATCCAAGGAAAGAGAACGCAGCCGTAAGATAGATAAAGTATTGACAGGTAAATACACTGCGATACCTTCATTTATCGCAATCATGGCATTGATATTCTGGCTGACATTTAATGTCATCGGTCCTTTCTTGCAGAATCTGCTGGCAGATGGAATCAACTGGCTGGGAGATGTCTGTGCTGCCGGTATGAAAGCAGCCAATGTGAATCCGGCAATCCGGTCTCTTGTGGTTGATGGTATTTTTAATGGCGTAGGAAGTGTATTAAGCTTTTTACCTATTATTGTTGTGTTATTCTTCTTTCTTTCCTTACTGGAAGATACCGGATACATGGCAAGAATAGCCTTTGTCATGGATAAATTATTAAGAAAGATCGGTTTATCAGGAAGATCCATGGTACCGATGTTAATAGGATTCGGATGTTCTGTTCCGGCAGTCATGTCTTCGAGAACATTGCCATCAGAACGTGACCGTAAGATGACAATCATGATGATTCCGTTTATGTCATGTTCTGCAAAATTACCGATGTATGCATTCTTTACGGCAGCCTTCTTCCCGGGACATGGTGCAATCGTTATGATTTCCCTGTATCTGATAGGAATTGTGATTGGTATTCTTATGGCATTATTGACAAAGAATACCGTATTCAAGGGAGAAGCTGTTCCATTTGTTATGGAACTTCCTAACTATCGTATGCCTAGTGCAAAGAGTGTCGGACAGTTGTTATGGGAGAAATCCAAGGACTTTATTACCAAGGCATTTACGGTTATCTTTGTGGCTACGATAGCTATCTGGTTCCTGGAACACTTCACACCACAGTTCCAGTATACAGTTGATGCTTCCGCTAGCCTGCTGGCAATCATTGCCGGATGGATTACACCGATCTTCCGTCCATTAGGATTTGCGGACTGGAGAATTTCCACAGCTCTGATATCCGGCTTTATGGCAAAGGAAAGCGTTGTATCTACACTCCGTATTCTGTTTACACCTGCTTCTCTTGCCAAGGTATTAACACCTGCCACATCATTTGTATTACTGGTTTTCTGCCTGTTATATACACCTTGTGTAGCAGCGATAGCTTCTATTAAAAGAGAACTGGGATCACGCTATGCAGTCGAAACAGTTGTATTCCAGTGTGTAATTGCATGGATCGCCGCATTTATCACACATCTGATTATTCTTGCTTTCTAAGGAGAGTTTATGTTTACATTCATTATTATCGCAGTTGTAGCTGTTCTGCTTGTTATCGGCATCTTATCATTGCATAAAAGAGTCACAAAGGGATGTTGTGATACAGGGGATGACAATACAGTTACAAGTGAAAAAATAGATAAGAATCTGAAGGATTATCCATATACAAAGAAAGTTCTTATCAAAGGCATGCATTGTGATAACTGCGTCAAGAGGGTAGAGAATGCATATGCAGAAAAGGGATGTTATGCAGAAGTCAGTCTTAAAAACAATGAAGCAGTTGTGCATATGAAGAAAGAACTTACAGATGAAATGCTTGTCGCTATACCTGTAAGAATCGGATATGATGCCGAGATTGAAAAATCTTAGAAGTAACAGATATTCTGAATTGACATCCTGATTTTCAGTAGTATTATTTTTTCCGGGAATGAAGTCTTTCGGTGAGTAATCCAAACCGCTGAAACAGCTGATGACTTCTGTAATGCATTTTTGCATTGCGGAGGACATCAGCTTTTTGTTTGTTTTCCGCCTGGAAAGGGAAAAGTATGTTATTAAGCTTATCGATTATCATTCTTGGTGGACTTTGTTTTGGATGGTTAGCATCCAGACTTCATCTTCCTTACATTGTCGGCATGATTGTTAATTACAATGAATCATCCAACACCTGTACGGGCAAAGAGATTATCCGTTCGTTTCTCAAAGCTCTGGGTAGCAGCTGAAATATTCCTGTTTGTCCTTGTTGGCACAAGTGTACAGATCAGTTATGTGACTCAGGCAGGCTTAAATAAAAAAGAACAGTTGTTTTGTCTTGTCAGTGAACTTCCCAAGGCAACTGTTCAGGCTGCCATAGGTGGTATTCCTCTTTCCATGGGATTATCAT
>CAZHUX010000017.1:3474-32814 GCA_964535445.1 uncultured Galactobacillus sp.
AAGGCAACTGTTCAGGCTGCCATAGGTGGTATTCCTCTTTCCATGGGATTATCATGCGGGAATACCGTATTAACAATGGCGGTCATTTCCATATTGATTACTGCCCCGCTTGGGGCATCCGGTATGGATGCTTTATATGAAAAGTGTCTTGTAAAAGATACGGAATGATATTGGCAGAAAGAATATCTGATCTGATGATAAAAGCCGGTGCTGTGCATCGGCTTTGTCTTAATCAATACGGTTTTCAGCGAATTTATGAGAATCCGGAATCTCACGTTTTGTATATTGTTCCTGCGTCTTACCAAGAATAATGGATCCAAGTGGCGTAAATCCTTCAGGAAGATTCAGCTTCTTTAACAATTCCTTGTTCTCTGTTAATGCATCTGTAGCACCATAGATATCACAATGACCGATGCCAAGTTCTACTGCTTCCAGAGACATGTTCTGTAAGATAATACCCACATCTGCACTGCCTACATTGCCAGGTGCATTGGAAGATATCACTATCAGCATTGGTGCACCATAGAGTGGATGAATAGATGGATTGCCAAAGAAGGCAGCCCCGTTTTCATCGATTTCTTTCAATAATGCTTTGTTTGTAATGATGGTTAAGTGAATGCTGTCATACTTTCCCATGCCTATTGGCGCAGTGTAAGCTGCCTGTAATACAGCATTCAGTTCCTCTTCAGAAATAGATTCACCTGTATAGGAGCGGATGGATCTGCGGTTATTCATTGCAGTATTTAATTCCATAATCAAACCTCCTGTTTCTAATTGTTATTATATATTCGTGTTTTATGTTTCAATAATTATATGACTGAGAAGTATAATATGCAGGAATGTGTAAGGTTATGAAAAAGATATTGATTATGAATACAGGCGGTACGCTGTCTTCTGTCATGCATAAAAACGGTATGGCACCGGGTCTGAAAACAGAAGATCTGGCTGAACAGCTTCATATTGTTTCATCAGGAGTAGATCTGGAATTACAGGATGTCATGGCCCTGGACAGTGCCAATGTATTTCCAGAGGACTGGGCAATGCTTGCCAAGAAGATCAGTGATGTATGGCAGGATTATGATGGCATTGTTATCATTCATGGTACAGATACACTTGCCTATACATCTTCCATGCTTTCTTTTATGCTTCAGAATATCAGTATACCGGTTGTGGTAACCGGATCACAGTTATCTATGGCTGATTCTGTTACAGATGCTATGGAAAACTGCCGTTGTGCCATTCATATGGCAGCCTCAGGGGTTCCTGGTGTTTATGTGGCATTCAACCGCAAGGTTATGAGAGGATGCCGGGCATCCAAGGTAAGATCATTATCCTTTGATGCCTTTGACAGTATCAATGCACCATATGCGGCTACGATCAGTTCCCTGGGTATGCGTATCAATGAAAAGAGTATCCGCTATCCCCATGGCAAGTTTCATCTGTTGAATCAGTACAGTGACAGAGTATTTCTTTTAAAGATGTTTCCGGGAATAGAACCGGATACATTACGTCTGTTAAAAGATCAGGGATATCGCGGCATTTACATAGAAGCTTTCGGTATGGGCGGTATGCCGTTTATCAAGCATGACTTTATCAAAGCGGCAGGAGAAGTAGTAAACAGTGGTGTTACTGTACTTGTTGGTACACAGGTACGCTATGAGGGTGCGAATTTATCCGTTTATGAAACAGGTATGAAGGCTCTTGAAGCAGGGGTGATCAGTGCCCATGATATGACCAGTGAAGCTTCCATAACAAAACTGATGTGGGTACTTGGTCAGACAGATGATCCTCAGGAAATCAAAGACTGGTTTAAAAAGGATATCTGTGGTGAAATAAACCTGAATGATGTATATGCAGGTAAATAGGAGAAAACAGGATGAATAATTGTAAATGCATACTTTTTGATTATGATGGAACACTTACTGACAGAACCAGAAGTTCCTATGAAAACTATCAGATATTACTGCCGGAATTCTTTCCTGAGCTTCATGATGATCTGGAGATGGAATCCCGTATCCAGCAGTGTCTGTTATGGGATGAATACGGCACGATCAGAAAAGCAGAAGTCATGCAGAGAATCCAGAAGAAATGGAAACCTGATCTGGATATAGATAAAGCTGTTAAAAGATGGTATGAAATCTTCCCGGATCATCAGGTATGGACTGAAGGCATGAAAGAAGCCATTCTGAAGTTAAAGGAAAACCATCATGTCGGTTTAGTCACAAACGGACCACATGACAGACAATGGCCTAAGATAAAGAAAATGCATCTGGAAGATATCTTTGAAGTCATACTTGTCAGTGAAGACTTTGGTAAGAAAAAACCGGATCCATCTATTTATCATGCGGCAGCTGATGATCTTCATGTACCATATGAACAATGTGCATATGTCGGAGATACATTTTCAACGGATATTAAAGGTGCAGTTCTTTCCGGTATGATCCCGGTATGGTATTGTGGGGAACGCAGCGGGGTCACAGACAGGAAAGATATCCATATTGTGCATTCTTCAAAAGAACTGCTGGAGCTGTTTTCATAAAAGTTATCAGGCATTTTTATATAGAGACCGATTCTTAAGAGAGGGAAGGAATAAATTGTATGAAGAAAGAGAGATTAATTGCATTTACAGATGCTATACTGGCCATCATCATGACCATACTGGTATTAGATCTGGATAAACCATCCGAACCTTCCTTACAGGCCTTCTGGGAGTTAAGAACCAGTTTCTTTTCCTACACCTTATCTTTCTTCTGGCTTGGATCCATGTGGGTAGCTTTAAACAGCATCTGGGAGAAAGCAGAGAAGATTAATAATAATGTTGTCTGGTGGAATCTGTTTCTGCTGTTTTTAGCTTCACTGATTCCTTATGCAACATCCCTATGCGGGAATTACTTTAATAACCGCATTATCCAGGCATTCTATGGCATTGTCGTGATTGCAATGACGGCATGTAACTATTGTCTTCATGGTTCACTGGCAAAAGCAGACAGAGATAATAAAAAACTGCAGGAAGCTGTGAAGGCCTATCAGAATATGCTGAAACCGGATATTGCATTAAAGATACTGGCATTAATACTTTCTCTAACAATATATCCACCGATCATGATGTATGGTGTACTGATATCCGCAGCGTATGTTTTAACTATGAAGCATCGCTATGAAGTGAAGAACAAGCACAGCCTGTAGTATGCATAAAGGTAATAGCTGCTAAACAAACAGGCATTGTACGTATGTAAAAACCTCCGCTATGATCAAACATGTAAAGCAGGAGGCTTACATATGAAAACATGGATGAAGGTATTAACAGCAGGTATTACAGCAGGAATCATTCTCAGTGGGTGCAGCTCTTCCGCATCAGAAAACAATACTTCTGATGTATCTGCTAAGAGTACTGAAAAAGCAGACACCTCTGATACACAGTTATCTGATAAACCAATCATTATCTATTTCTCCGCAACCGGAAATACAAAGAATATTGCGGATATGATTGCGGATTATACAGGTGGAGAAGAATATGAAGTACAGCCTTCAGATCCTTATACCGATGATGATCTGAACTGGTCTGATGAAAGCTCCAGAGTCGTACAGGAGTATGAAAATCCTGATCAGCAGGATGTGGCATTCGGTGATATCGATATCCCGGACTGGGATAAAACAGACATCGTATTTGTCGGATATCCGATCTGGTGGCAGGATGCGTCATGGGTAATGAAGAGCTTTGTAAAGAAGGTTGATTTCACTGGCAAGACAGTTATTCCTTTCTGGACATCCTCTTCTTCGCAGGCAGAAGACAGCGGTAAGAATCTTGGTGTAACCGCCGGAACAGGTAATTGGGAAGCAGGGCAGAGATTTTCTGGCAGTGCTTCACAAGAAGAGGTAGACAGCTGGGTAGACAGTCTGCAGTTACAATAAGGAGGAAATATGAAGTCATTTCAATACAATGGTATGCCAAAGGTATACTTTGGTGAAGGAAGTCTTGAGAAAGCATTAAAGACAGAGTTAAAGGAAAATCAGAGAGTATTGCTTGCCTATGGCGGCGGCAGTATCAAACGCAATGGCATCTATGATCAGATTATGAATATTCTGCAGGGATTGCATGCATCTGTAACAGAATTCTCCGGAATCATGGCAAACCCTACATATGCAAAGGTACAGGAAGGGGCAGAACTTGTCAGAAAGAACCATATTGATTTTATCTTGGCCGCAGGTGGTGGATCGGTAATAGATTGCTGTAAGATTGTCTCTGCCCAGGCAATGCTGGATGAAGATATCTGGAATCTGGAATTCACAAAACATCAGTTTCCGACTAAGTTTGTACCGATGGGTGCCGTCACAACCGTATCCGGTACAGGTTCTGAAATGAATAATGGTGCAGTTATCACAAATACGGAAACCATGCAGAAAAACGGCATGGGTGGTGCCATGAGCCAGTTTGCCGTATTAGATCCTTCCTATACATTGACAGTACCTATGAAACAGGCAGTTTCCGGTGCCTTTGATACATTATCTCATTGCATGGAAACATACTTTGGCAAACCATCAGAGAATAATGTTTCTGATGAAATCAATGAAGCAGTCATGCGTAATGTTATCAGAAACATCAGAGCCATGATCAAGGATCCAAACGACCTCTATGTCAGATCAGAACTGATGTGGGATTCTTCCATGGCGGAAAACGGCATTCTGAAGTTAGGCAAGCAGACTGACTTCCAGAATCATATGATTGAACATCAGCTAGGTGCCTATACGGACTGTAATCATGGTCAGGGATTAGCGGTGATTCATCCGCATGTCTATAAGCATCTGTATATGGATAATCTTGCCAAATTTGTACGCTTTGCCAAAGAGGTATGGCATGTAGATCCTGCCGGTAAGAGTGATGAAGAAACTGCTTTAGCAGGTATTGATGCCCTGTCTGCTTTCATTAAAGAGATCGGTATGCCGACAACCTTAAGAGAATTAAAAGCAGGCATGAAAGAAGGATCACCGGATCCAACCGATAAGGCTTTATTAAGAAAGACAGCAGATTCTGTCATTATCACACCAGGGTGTGCAAGACAGATGTCACATGATGAAATCTATGACATCTTAGTTGAAAGCATATAAGTTTCAGGTGATGATGTCTGTGATTACGGGATCACAGGAAACCAGAATTATAAACCGGAGTAGAAGGAGAATCTGAAAAGGTTCTCTTTTTTAGTATGCGTAATATGCATGCATATGTAACTGAAGAGAAAAGCGGGAAGGTATGTATGGGATTATTCTTAATAGCGTAAGGAGGAATCACTTATGAATAAGAAATTTGCAGTAATTATGCTTGCGGCTGTATTAGCCGGTTGTGCTTCCAATAGTTCCGTATCTTCGGCAGGTTCAGATGAGAAACCTGTACAGACCATTATGCCTGAAACGCAGACTGGTGATGTGAATACAGGGAATAATCATGTATTGATTGCCTGGTTTTCCAGAGTAGGCAATTCTGATTTTGATGAAGATGTTGATGCGGTTACCGGTGCTTCTACAAACATTGATAATGGTGTCTTACGGGGAAATAATTCATATATTGAAGAAACTGCAGAAAGAGAAACTGGCGCAGATACATACTTTATTCAGGTGGATGATCTGTATCCGGGAAGCTTTAATGATACCGTAGAGCAGTTTGTACAGGAAGAAAAGAATGATACATTCCATGCATTAGGATCCAGGGTAGAGAATATGGATCAGTATGATACAATCATTCTCATTTATCCTACCTGGGACAGTACGCTGCCTTCCCCAGTCAGAACATTCCTGAAATCTTATGATTTCACTGGTAAAAAGATTTATCCCGTCAATTCCAATGATGGTTATGGTATGGGGGATTCTGTAAACAGAATCGAGCAGTATGCCCCTGGGGCAGAGGTGATGGAAGCTTTCTCTATTGATGATGACAATATGAAGGATATGGACAGTGAATTAACTTCTTATCTGAAAGAACAGGGATTATCCAAATGAGAATCCCGTCTTTCATGAAAGAAATTTCGGCTTCTTATAAACAGTCTGCAGTTCACGCTGGCAGATTAGAAGAAGTGGACTATGAAACATGGGATTCTCTGACCTATGACAGTCATGTAAAAAGAATTCATAAAAGAGCCATTGTCTATGTTCCATATGGATATGATGCACATCAGAAATACAACATTGTCTATATCAGTCATGGCGGCTGGAGTGATGAAACAACGGTATTAGGAACTGACTCTGATCCACATCCTTTAAAGTATGCATTCGATCACTCTGTTGAAGATGGTCTGATGGATCCTTTTATTGCGGTGGCTTTCACTTACAACAACAGAAGTAATCATGACAGCTGGAACTATGAACTGGCCATACAGTTAACCGATCACTTTCACAATGAACTTGTGAATGATCTGATGCCTGCTGTAGAAAGCAGGTACAGTACATATGCCCAAGGGACTGATTATGATGGCTTTATGAACTCAAGAGATCACCGTGCTTTTGCGGGATTCTCGATGGGCAGTGTCAATACATGGAGAACATTTGAATATTGTCTGGATCTGTTTCATTACTTCATACCGATGAGCGGTAATCTGACAGGTGATGGAGAAGCTATGGCAGATATTGTCAGAAATTCAAAGTGGAAATGGAATGACTTCTTTATTCTTTCGGCCAGCGGCACAAAAGATTTTGCAAGAAATGCATTGGTTTATCAGATTGAAGCTATGGCATCTTTGAAAGATCATACATTCCGTTATGCCGATGCAGAAGAGAACGGTAATCTCTTTTACAGAGAATGGAATAAAGGAACACATGGGCCAGAAGCCAGTGACATGTATACATGGAATAATCTTTTATGGGTAACTAAAAGAATGGAGATGCAGAAATGAAGAAAGCAGTATTTCTGATTGTTATGAGTATGGTATTAACAGGATGTGCACAAAAGACAGCTTCAACAGAAGATTCATCTGTAAAAGTAAGTAAGGACAGTGCGATGCGTGAAGATAAAGATATAACGGTTGGTTCCAGAATGGACAGAGGGATGATTGTAGATAATGTATATCATGATGAGAAACAGGGTGACATTCATTTCTCTTCCTATTTTCCAGATGATTATGATGGCAGTAAAGACTATGCCTTGTTTGTGACGAATCCGGGATGGGAAGGAGAATACCCGCAGGGATTAGGTAATAATCTTGAGGAAGATTTTCCTTTTGAAGCCCGTAAATACAATGACAAGATGATTATTCTCAGTACGCAGTTATATGACTGGCAGAATACATCTGCTTTGGATTCATTAGCTTTGATTCATCATTTCATTGACAATTATGCCATTGATACAAACCGCATCTACTTACATGGATATTCAGGTGGAGGAGAAACCGGATCATTGATGTTAGGGATGGAACCGGAATTATTTGCCGGTGTGTTATTAAACAGTACGCAATGGGATTCTGACATAGAACCACTTGTGAATGCAGAAACACCTTTACGCTTAGCGGTAGGAGAAGATGATTCCTATTATGGTTCTGAACCATTAAAAGAAGCCTATCAGAATATTCATGATGCTTATGTTAAAAAGGGACTCAGTGAAGAAGAGATTAATAAGATTCTTGTATTAGATGTAAAACAGAGATCCTGGTTTACAGAAAGAGGATACAGTGATGAACACGATGGCGGTAATGCCTTTGCGAAAGATGAAGAAACCATGCAATGGCTGTTTTCACAGGTAAAACAGTAATTACACACTGTGTCTGTTTGTGGAAATGTAAACACCAAGCATGATCAATATTCCACCAATAATCTGTGTGACAGAAATAGTTTCATGAAGAATCAGAAAGGAAAGCAGTACACCAAACAATGGCATCAGATTCATGATGGCACTTGCACTGGAAGCTGATATTCCGGATAAACCATAGTTGTAAAGAAGAAAGGCAGCAACCGAACAGCCTGTAGAAAGGTAGATTATGGCAATGATTGTTTCTGAAGAGATGTTTGTAAAAACAGGCTTTTCCAAGAAAAGCATAGGAAGAAACATAAGGGTTCCCCATAACATCTGATAATAGGAAACAGTAAAGTTATCATATTCCTTAGGAATTCTCTGTACCAGAAAGTTATAGAATCCCCATAAGGCTCCATCAATCAATAAGAGGATATCTCCCTTTAAACCAGATCCTTCCGAGGCGGAAAAGCCGCTGAGTATCAATACACCAATGATAGATATGACAATACCGATAAGCATTCTCTTGCTAGTCTTTTCATGATAAATCCATACACCGATACATACGGTAATGATCGGATAAGCTGCTTCTATTAAAGAAGCTGCACTGGCAGTGGTATACTGCAGAGCTATGTTTTCCAATACATAATAGACAGAAATGCCGGCAGCGGCGGACAGGATGATATTGCGCTGATCACGCAATGGAATTCTTGCCCTTTTTTTCTGCATCAGCCTCAATATCATCATGATTACTGATGCAATCGCAAAGCGTATGACACATAAAAGAATCGGGGAAACAGACTGATACGCAATTTTTGTGGCAATAAAAGAAGAAGCCCACATCAGCATTCCCAGAATTGCAGAAAGATAATATTTCATAGTCTGTATTATAATGATAAACATCCATGTGAGAAAGAGAGGTTTTCTTTATGTTTATATTTGCACCATTTACTTCCATACTCTGGATTTACGTTATGGCTGCTATTTTACCAGCCATATGGCTGATGTCTTATATTTACAAACAGGACAGAATCGAAAAAGAACCGGCAGGTCTTTTATGGAAATGTGCCGGATGCGGGGTTTTAGCCGCATTAGTATCCGGAATTCTGGAAATGATTGCGGAAACATTACTGGATATGAGTCCGATCGATCAGAATACAGTTACCGGTGTCATGATTCTTGCCTTCTTGATTGTCGGTGTTATTGAAGAAGGAACAAAGTATCTGTTTATGGGAAAGCTGACCTGGCATAATCCTAACTTTAACTGCCGCTTTGACGGTATTGTCTACGCTGCTTTTACTTCATTGGGATTTGCGGCATTTGAGAATATTTCCTATGTATTCGAGTATGGCTTAACAACAGCATTAACACGAGCTTTCTTATCTATCCCGGGACATCTTGGTTTTGCGGTATTATTCGGCTGCTTTTATGGTCGTGCCAAGAAGGCCTATGATGAAGGAAGAAATGGCAAGTCTACAATAGAAATTATCATTGGATACATTCTGGCTGTTGGTTTACATGGTATCTATGATACATGTGCAATGCTTGGTACAGGCACAGCTGCAGCAGTGTTTGTATTAGTCGTGATTGTCATTTATCTGATTGTCTATTTCTTAGTCAGACATGAAGCAAATACGGATGAATATATCTGAAATATGATTTACACAGTGACGTTTAATCCATCCATTGACTACATTATCCGGGTATCTCATTTTAAAGATGGCATTATCAATCATACGGAAAAAGAGTTAATGAGACCGGGTGGAAAGGGCATCAATGTTTCTTCCATTCTGCATAGTCTTGGTTATGAAACAACTGCTTTAGGCTTTATTGCCGGATTTACCGGTAATGCAATAGAGGCTATGGTACGTGAAAAAGGTATTCATACTGACTTTATTACTCTAACAGAAGGGAATTCCCGTATTAATGTCAAAATGCGTTCAGACACAGAAACAGAGATCAATGGCATGGGACCTCATATCTCTAAAGAAGACATGCATAAGCTTTATAAGAAGCTGGATCATGTGAAAGACAGGGATGTACTGGTTCTTTCAGGATCTGTACCAAAGCATCTTTCCAATATGGTTTATGCGGATATTCTTCAGTATGTAAGTGACAGAGATGTTTTATGTATTGTTGATGCAGAGGGGAATCTTCTGATGAATGCTTTATCTTTTCATCCTTTCCTGATCAAACCCAATCAGCATGAACTGAGTGATATCTTCCATCATGAAATCAGGACTAAGGAAGAAGCTGCTTTCTATGGTCACAAACTGCAGGAGAAGGGTGCAGGCAATGTACTGATATCTTTGGGGAAAGATGGTGCAGTTTTAGTATGTGAAGATGGTCAGGAACTGTTTATGAATGCACCAGCAGGAAAAGTGATCAATTCGGTAGGGGCAGGAGACTCCATGGTGGCAGGTTTTATTGCCAGCTGGCTTCAGTATCATGATTACGAAAAGGGATTACAGATGGGTATCGCTTCTGGCAGTGCAACTGCCTTTGAAGAAGATCTTGCGGATAAGAAAGAAATATATGATATTCTGAATGAGATTACAGTAGAATAATAAAAAAGAGGTGGAAATATGGAATATACAATTCAACAGGTCGCAGGCATGATTGATCATACCAATTTGCATGCCTACGCAACAGAGGCAGACTTAAAGAAACTATGTGATGAAGCCATACAGTATGGTTTTAAATCAGTAGCGATTAATACTTATCCGGTTAAAGAATGCAGAAAATGGCTGGAAGGTTCAAATGTATTAACTGGTGCAGCTTTATCTTTCCCGTTAGGACAGACAACGATTGAAACCAAGGTAGATGAATTAAAGAATGCCATCAAGGACGGCTGTCAGGAGTTTGATTATGTTCTGAATGTCGGAAAGCTTCTGGATAAAGACTATGATTACATCCGTGATGAGATGACACAGTTGGTTACAATTGGCAGAGAGAACCACATTACCAGCAAGGTTATCTTTGAAACATGTTATTTACAGGAAGAAGATATTATTGCGGCTGCTAAGATTGCCTCAGAAGTAAAGCCTGATTTCGTCAAGACAAGCACAGGATTTGGAACTGCTGGCGCAAAAGTGGAACATGTAAAACTGATGAAACAGTATGCTGGTCCGGATGTACAGGTCAAGGCTGCCGGCGGTATCCGTACATGGGAAGCTGCCAAGGCTATGCTTGATGCCGGTGCTACAAGATTAGGTACTTCCTCTGGTATTAAGATCATTGAAGAAATGAAGGCTGCCGGACTCCATTAATTTCAAAAAAGAATTGTAATATAAGAAAGATGTACTATCATCTAATTAGTTGATGGTACATCTTTTTATATGGAGGCTGTATGGAAAAGAAGTATGATTCAGAAGGCAGAAAGATTACTAAGATTGCAAGAGAATGTGAAAAACTGGTAATTCAGATGATGAAAGAAACCGGAGTCGGATCGGCAGAGTTTGACCTAATTCATCTTGTCCGTCATCATCCCGGTATTTCGCAAAAGGAAATATCACAGCAGCTGAATATGGATAAAGGCGCGGTTGCGAAAAGAGTAAAGAATCTGGAAGAAAAAGGATATCTCGTAAGAAAGGTAAATCCGGATGATCATCGCAGTGCTTTGATCTATGCCTCAGATGAAGCCCAGCAGTTAAAGTATTCCAAGACATATGTGGAAACTTTCTTTTATGAGTGGCTTCTGGAAGGAATCAGTAATGAAGATGCAGAAGCATTCATGAGAGTTCTGGATGTTTTATATAAGCGTTCCAAAAAAGAAAGCAGAAGCGGATTCCCGCATGTAAAGCAGATGCTTCAGGAGAACCATTATGAAGAATGATCCCCAGAAATTACGTACGTATTTTCTCAATGAAAAGAAAGTTCTCATTATCATAACGATTACCGGCATTATCTATAACGTCGGTATGGTGGCAGGACCATGGTTTGAAGGACAGTTAGTCCAGTATCTTGCGGATATTATTCATGGCATACGGCAGAGCAGAGATATTTTGATACTGGCATGTATCTATGTGGCAGTCATTGCGTTTGTACAGTTTGCAAGATACCTGAAAAGATTCTATGTCAGAAGGTTTGCGAATAATGTGAACCGTTCTTTGAAAACAAGAATTTATCATCATGCGGTCAATACACCTGTATCAGATGCGGAAGAAGAGAATGTCGGTACAGTCATGACCAAGGCAGTATCCGATGCCGAAGCCTGTGCAGAGGGAATGCGCAAGTCTGTTACAGAAGTATTTGATACAGGACTTGTCATGATTGTATATGTGGTCATGCTGATGCATTATGACTGGAAACTGACATTATTGTGTCTGTTGTTTCCACCGGTAGCGTATATCATCGCTGCTTCCTTACGAAAGGTAATCGCAAAGGCATCGGAATTACAGAAACAAAGTGCCGCAGCACTTCATGAAGAAACACTGGATATCACTTCACATGCCTTGACGTATCGTGTCTATGGCAGTGAAGAGAGAAGAAGAAACATGTATGAAGATGCCTTGCAGGATTATGAAAACAAGTCAGTACATGCGGAAATATGGGACAGTACAATGGAGCCGGTGTATTACATGATTGCAATGGCAGGACTTGTTCCGATTCTGTATTTCGGTGGCAAGAATGTCATGCATACCGGTTGGGAAATATGGAATATAGCAGCTTTTTCTACTTATATTGCATGCTTTACAAAGCTTGCCGTAAAGACAAGTCATGCGGCTAAATTGTTTAATGCCGTACAGAAAGCAGAAGTATCCTGGAAAAGAATCAAGCCATATCTGAAAGAAGAAAAGACAGATACTGTTCACACGGATACTGTATCTGAAATAAATGTCTCACATCTTTCCTTTCACTATCCTGATAGTCATACTGATATTCTTCATGATATCAGTTTCAGTGCTCATAAAGGAGAAATCACAGGTATTACCGGTGTGATTGCCTCAGGAAAGACTACTCTGGGAAAAGTGTTCCTGAATGAATATCCTTATGAAGGATCTGTACAGTTTATTACCTCAGCAGGTATTAAGAAAGAACTAAGGAATCTAAATGAAGATCCTGGAGAAGTATCCTGGGTTGGTCATCAGCCGGAATTATCTGATATGAGTATTGCGGATAATATCCGTCTTACAGATGCAGGGGATCCTTATGAAGATGAGAAACTGTTACAGGTTATCAAGGATGTACAGTTTGATAAAGAAGCAGAAGAAATGAAAGATGGTCTGAATACCGTCATTGGGGAAGGAGGCATACAGCTTTCCGGTGGTCAGAAACAGCGGATAGCTTTAGCAAGAGCTTTGTACCATCATGCCTCTGTCTATATACTGGATGATCCTTTCTCTGCCGTAGATCTTTCGGTAGAAAGAAAGATCTATGAAAGCTTAAGAGAATATGAATCTGATTCTGTGATTCTTTTACTTTCTCATCGTCTGAATCTGTTCCCTGAACTGGATCAGGTTTTATGGATGGAAAATGGAACTGTAACAGTTTCAAACCATGAAGAACTCATGAAACATAACAAGGTATATGCCGATTTGTATCATAAGCAGGTACAGAAAGGAAACAACAGTTATGAATAAGAAACCTTTTACTTTAAAACATGTATTTCTTAAGACATGTAAGGAAAACATACGTATTACCGTCATACTGGTATGTACGATTGCCGGTGCTGTTATCTTTTCACTCTTGCCGCCTTTAATTCTTGGAAAAGCTATCGATGCCCTGAATGATCAGGTTTCCGTAACCATGAAATTAGCATTACTGTACTTTCTGTTTATAGCTCTCAGCAGCATTTCCGAGGCTGCCAAGGAAGCCGCGATTACAATCTTCGGACAGAAGCTGACCCATGTGTTACGCAGTGAGATGAGTCAGAAGCTCTACTATCTGAAGGCCTCCTATTATACAAGTCAGGATGCCGGTGGATTGTCATCATTATTTGTAAATGATGTTGATACGGTAGAGGAATTATTCTCTGATGGCATTATCAGTATGTTCTCTGATCTGTTTTCAGTGATCAGTATCCTGATTGTTATCTTTACGAAAAGTACAGGCTTAGGCACACTGATTCTGATCGTTCTGCCTTTGTTATTCTTATTAACAAGAGTCTATCAGAAGCGTATGCTTTCTGCACAGATAGATAATCGTAAAGCAGTTGCGGCAGAGAACGGTCAGCTGCCTGAAACCATTCATAATATCCGTGCGATTCATGTATTCCATGGTGAAGACTTTATGGAACAGAAATACCAGAAAGCCATCGATAAAAGCTATAAGGCAATGGAAAAATCCAATTTCTGTGATGCCTCCTATTCCCCGATTATCATCACAGTCAGTGCAGTTGTGACAGGTATTATGATGAGTCTTGCCGGTGCCGGGGAACCATTCCTGACCTATTTCGGCATGAGTGCCGGTACTGCGGCCGCAATCATTTCATATGTAGGCAATATCTTTACACCATTGGAATCCATAGGTATGGAAATTCAGAGTATTCAGACTGCCGCTGCCGGCATAGCCCGTATTAAGGATTTCATGCAGGAAGAAGAAAGAGACATTGTTTCAGACGCTGTGACTGAACAGCACACAGATGCACTGGATATAGAACATATGTCATTTGGTTATGACAAGGATGCCCCGGTATTAAAGGATTTCAATCTTTCTGTACATACGGGTGAAACCATTACATTTACCGGCAGAACCGGCTGTGGAAAGTCTACTTTATTCCGTCTGATTATGGGATTGTATGAACCGGATCAGGGAACAGTTTCCATTTATGGTACGAAAGCTTCCCATATATCTGATACAGAAAGAAGACATCTATTCGGCTATGTGGAACAGAGTTATGTGCCGGTGTGCGGTACGATCCGTGATCAGATAACTCTGTATGACCATGACATCAGTGATGAAGATATATGGAAAGCATTACAGCTAACCGGTCTGGAAGGAGAGATAAGAGATCTTCCAGAGCAGCTTGATACAGAGTATCAGGATTCTCTTTTCTCACAAGGCCAGCAGCAGTTACTGTCAATCACAAGAGCGGTTGTATGTAATCCGAAGATTCTTCTTTTAGATGAGATAACGGCTGATCTTGACGCAAAGACAGAGGCAGAAGTCATGAAGGCATTAATGGATGCTTCAAAGGGAAGAACCGTATTATCGATTTCACACCGTCTGTATGAAAATAAACAAGGGCGTATTATTTATATGCATTCATGATTTATAATGACACTCATGAAAGATAAGAATACATGGCTTGAACAGTTTGTCTGTCCTTTATTAGCTGCCTTTATCTGGGGTACTGCCTTTGTGGCACAGGATGTCAGTGCTGATGAGATTGGCCCGTTCTCGTTTAATGCCATCCGCTATTCCATTGCTGTAGTGACATTACTTGTTATCATAGGTATCCGTAACCGGAGAGAAAAACCATCTATAAATAAAAGAAAGCTTGTTATTGGCGGGTTATGCTGCGGGATGGCATTAGGATGTGCTTCCTATCTCCAGCAGGCTGGTATTACCGCCGGTACAGATGCTGGTAAAGCCGCCTTTATTACCGCTTTATATGTTGTCCTGGTACCTGTCTTTTCACTTGTATTTCTTCATAAAAATACAAGTAAACAGATATGGTTTGCGATGATACTTGCCGTGATTGGCTTATATCTTTTATGTATGAAGGGATCACTGCATGTTTCTTCAGGAGACTTTCTTCTGATACTATGTGCGGTTGGTTTTGCGGTACATATATTAGTCGTGGATTATTTCAGCAAGGATTGTGATGCCTTATGGCTCAGCTGCATGCAGTTTGTCTTTGCGGCAGTATTTTCGTGGATCGGATCACTATGCAGTGAAACAATCACATCTGAAGCTGTCTCTGACTGTGCATTCCCATTACTTTATACAGGTATATTCTCCTGTGGAGTTGCCTATACATTACAGATCGTTGCCCAGAGGAAAGGAAATCCTACTGTCGTAACAATTCTGTTAAGTATGGAAAGTGTCTTTTCTGTTATAGCCAGTACCATCCTGCTTCATGAACAGATGAGTATGCGGGAATATCTGGGATGTATATTGATGTTTACGGCAGTTATCCTGGCCCAGATGCCATATAAACATAAAGCATAGCAGGTTACGTCATTGTTATGATCGTCCTGCATGCTTTTATTTATACTGAAAGCATCCAGGAGGATATGAATATGAAAAAGAGCTTAAAGATATTTCTGAGTGCAGTCACAATCAGTCTCTTTCTGACCGGTTGTGCATCTGATCGTAATCATACAAATACCAATACAGGTTCTGTTAGTGCAGCTGTAAAGGATACAGACAGTTCAAAGATTCTGATTCTCTATTTTGATCAGGGTGAAAACAGCGATGGTGCTGGTGAGAATGGTGTAGATGCCATTACATCTGCATCACTTGCCAATGGCATACCGGATGGCATAGAAAACAATGATATCCGGGTTATGAAGGATGAGATTGCCAAAGTCACAGGCGGGGATACATATGGTGTACATATCCGGGAAACATACAAACCTTCTTATGAAGAGATGGTTGATCAGGCAAGAGAGGATCAGAATGATGACAAGCAGTTTACATTCAAGGAAGATCTGCCGGATCTGAGCAAGTATGATGTGATCTTTGTCGGTATGCCGGTATGGTGGAGCAAGCTTCCTCAGCCAATGATGAATGTGTTTGAACAGCTCGATTTCAGTAATAAGACAATTATTCCGTTTGGTATTAATCTTGGCAGCGGATTCGGTCAGATGATCGATCAGATTAAGGAAATGGAGCCACAGGCAAAGGTCAGTGATGATGGTCTCACCATTACCGGTGATACAACCAATGCGGATGCCGTAAAAGACGTAGATGACTGGTTAGCAGGTGAAGGATATTGAAAAAGAAATTGAGATTGATAACAGACATAGCGATGACGATATGTCTTGTTATCCTGATGACATTACGTTTAGGCAATACACCTTTGCATGAGTGGACTGGTATTCTGTTTGGTATTCTCTTTATCATGCATCAGGTACTGAATTACAGATGGTATACCGTATTGTTTAAGGGAAAGTATACGCTTAGAAGGACCATACAGACAATTGTGAATCTGGGTATGCTGGTATGTGTGATTCTGACAATTGTATGCGGACTATTGATGAGTGAGAGTGCCGTACCATTTTTAAGAGTCTCTTCATTGACTGCATACAGCCGGAATATCCATTTATGTCTCTCCCACTGGCTGTTCATATTTATCGGGATTCATATCGGCATGCATGTACCGGCTATGGTATCCAAAGCTTCACCAGTATTAAAAAGAGTATTGTTTATTCCGGGAATGATATGTGCAGTATATGGATTGTATCTTTTGGTTCAGGGACAGGTACTATCCTATATGTTCCTGCAGGTACAGTATGCTTTTGCGGATTATTCTGTACCGGCAGGCATTGCTGTATTAGAGACTTTCATGGAACTGATCAGTATTATCTTTATTACGTATCTCTGTATATGGATATCGGGAACTGTTAAGAAACATTAACAGTTCTTTTCTTTACCAAAGAAAAAAGACAGAATGCTCTGCCTTTATTTCTCAGATTGTATCCAGTCTTTCCAATCCTGTACCATCTGATCCTTATCTTCAAAATAATCAATCTTCATGGCATGTCTGACTTCTTCTAAAGTCTGATTGGTTTCTTCTACGGCATGCAGGGTACCTTTTTCAAGAATGTCATAGACATCTTCAATACGGTTTTCCCACTTTGCACGTTCTGTTCTGATCGGAGCCAGGATATCCTCCATTACCTTGATTAAGAACTTCTTGCATTTGACATCGCCAAGACCACCTCTTCTGTAGTGATCTTTCATCTCATCAAGGTTCTTGTATTCCGGAAGGTATTTTTCAAACTGTTCTTCACCAGTGCAGAAAGCATCGAGATATGTAAATACCATGTTTCCTTCAACATGTCCCGGATCATTGATATTGATATGCGTTGGATCGGTGTACATGCCCATGATCTTTTTCTTTACAACATCTTTCGGGTCAGAAAGGTATATGGCATTGCCTAATGATTTGGACATCTTTGCCTTACCGTCTGTTCCGGGTAATCTTCGCTGGACTGCATTTTCCGGTAAAAGAATTTCCGGTTCTACTAATACATCACAGGAATATGTCTTGTTAAAGTGTCTGACAATCTCATTACATTGTTCTACCATCGGCATCTGGTCTTCGCCAGCCGGAACGGATGTTGCCTTGAAAGCAGTGATATCAGCCGTCTGGGAAACCGGATAGGTAAAGAATCCTGCCGGTAAGCCAGCCTGATTATCATTGTTATTCTCATCACTGTTAAAGCCTCTCATCTTGATTTCCTGCTTTACCGTAGGATTACGGGAAAGACGCTGGGTCGTGACAAGATTCATATAGTAGAAAGTCAATGCATGCAGGGCAGGAATGCCGGACTGTATGCATATATTTGTTTTTTCAGGATCAATGCCTACGGAAAGATAATCTAAGGCGACTTCAATGATATTATCTCTGATTTTTTTCGGATTATCCCAGTTATCTGTCAAAGCCTGATCGTCCGCAATCAGTAAGTTGATTTCATCAAACTTACCGGTGTTCTGCAGCTTTACACGTTCACTTAAAGAACCGATGTAATGACCGATATGCAGTTTTCCGGTTGGTCTGTCACCGGTTAATATGATCTTCTTTTTAGAGTCTTTTGCTAACATATATGGTTAAAATCTCCTGCTTACCTGACTATTCTATCACAGGTAAGCAAGTTAAGCGCCCATACCAAGCATTTCTATTAACAGGATCCATGCCATGCCATAGTAAGTTACTACACCAACCAGGTCGGTTACGGTTGTGATTAATGGTCCGGAAGCTACGGCAGGGTCAATACCAATCTGCTTGAAGAAGATCGGTATGATGGTACCGACTCCAGAACTGATTAACATTGCTACAGCAAGAGAAATACCAATGCATCCGGATACCGCAAAGGCATTACCAGCCGGATAGTGCTTGAATAACATGATGAATACACCTACACCCGCAAAGGCCAGGACACCAAGAATCAATCCATTGACAAGACCTACCCGCATTTCCTTAAAGACAAGATGGGCTTTGTCCTTGCCGGTTAACTGTTCATCCATCAATACACGGATTGTTACCGCAAGGGATTGGGTACCGACATTACCGGACATATCCAGAATCATGGACTGGAATGCCATAATCATCGGTAATGTTGCGACAACGGTTTCAAATAAGCCGACAACACTGGAAACACCAAGACCCAATACCAGTAATAAGGCAAGCCATGGGAAACGCTTGTGTACGGATTCCTTTAATGGTTCATTCAGATCTTCCTCTGCCGTTAAACCACCGAGCTTGGCGTAATCTTCACCCATTTCATCATCGACGACTTCAACGACATCCTGGGAAGTGATGACACCGAGAATGCGGTTGTCTTCGGAAAGAACCGGAATAGACTCTTCAGAGTAATCCTTGATTTTTTCAAGGCAGTCCTCAATCTTCTCACTGGCATAAACATATGGATATTGCGTAACAACAATATCTTCCAGGGTGTCTGTCTGTCTTGCAAGAATCAGATCCTTTAAATCTATTTCACCATAGTAAATGCCTTTATTATCAACAACATACAGCTGAGAGATGTTGTCATGACTCTCTGCCTGCCTCACCAGAGATTTCATCGCATCCTTGATCGATAAATCAGAAGAGAATGAGACAAAGTTTGTTGTCATTCTTGATGCGATGGTATCTTCATCATAAGAGGCAAGCTTCGTGATGTTGTTACGGTGTACTTCATCCATTAAGGCAAGCCATACTTCCTTGGAGCGGGAATCGGTATTCTTGATTAAGTCAACAGCAGTATCCGGTTCCATATGGGCAAGGACATCTGCGGCTTTCTGAGGACTCATCTCTTCCAGATAATCATCCGCATTATCGGCGTGTTCCATAACATCTGCCAGATCATCAATATCCATCAGACGATATAAAACAGCTCTCTCCTCTGGCTTCATTTCTTCTAAGGCATCCGCAATATCATTCTCATGGTAATCTTTCAGTTTTTCTGAAATTGCTTTTGGAGAAAGGCTGCTGCGGAAGAGGTCAGTGATATTCTGTTCATTATTTTCTTTTCTTACTTCTGTCATGGGTATATCCTCCTTTACTTTTCAGTAAAGCCAGCCATAACCATCACATTATAAAAAGAGGTAACAGGAATGGCGGCTTTTTCAAATTGTTCATACGTTCTCGACCGTGATCATCCATTCCTATCACCTCCTTTTGAATTTATCCTCTAAGAAGATACTCCATATGGTTTAATTAGTAAATTGTTTTTTACACTCTTTGTCAGAAAAAAATTCCAGAATCTGTTTTCGTTCTCATTTCTCTGCTTGGAATGGTTTCTGATAAGGCAGATAGAACTTTTCAGTTTCTTTTCATCAATGGGGAAACTTCGCAGATGATGTGCCAGGGAAAAGACCGAAGAAGGGATCAGGGCTATGCCAATGCCGGCTTCAGCCCATTGCAGGCTGGTTCTGGCATCATCATTGACACAGATGACATCCATTGCAATATTCTTGCGCATAAAGCAGTCATGAATTGTTTGTTCCCATCTTCGATAAAGAATCAAAGGTTTGTTTTCGAGATCTTTTAAAGTGATGGCATCGTTATGAAATGCGTGCATGTACTCTTGCGTTCCTGCCGCTATAAAATGATCATCGCTTAAAGTGATCATATCTATGCCACGCTCATTGAACGGGGTACGGACTACCGCAAAATCGATGCGCTGACGGCGTATTTCATCCAGCATCTGGAATGTATTGCCATCTTCCACAGAAAAACAGATACCGGGATAAGCATGCAGATATTGTTTTAATGGTTCTAAGAAAGCAGGACACGTGCCTGAAGAAACAACTCCCAGTCTTAACTTGCCGCGTACGCCTGATCCAAAATCACGCAGGTCCTCTCTTGCCTCGGATTCTAGTGAAGCAATGCGGATGGCATAGTCATACAGAACCTTGCCGGCTTCCGTCAGATGAATACCGCGGGAAGAACGGTTAAACAGTCTTACACCATATTCTTCTTCCAGATTCTGTATCTGAAGAGATAAGGGTGGCTGTGACATATGAAGCTTTCTGGCGGCAGCTGAGATGCTGCCTTCTTCCACTACGGTAATAAAATACTGCAAACGTTCACTTTCCATGTCTTAACTATATAAAAAATATATGGAATAATCCAGTAATAATATATTTCATATATCAAAACTGTGCCACAATAGAAAAGGTGAAAAGAGGGATTTTATGAAAGAGATGCTTCGATACATGGAACATTATAAAAAAGAAAGTATTCTGGCTCCTGTATTTAAACTGATGGAAGCACTGATGGATCTGCTTGTCCCGGTTGTAGTTGCTTTGATTATCAATAAAGGCGTATTACAGAACAACCGGACAGTGATTGTCCATGCATTCCTGCTTCTGCTTTTACTTGCCGTATTGGGTATGCTGTTCAGTTTTACAGCCCAATGGTTTGCGGCTAAGGCAAGTACAGGTTATGCGACAGAGTTAAGACAGGATCTGTATGATCATATCCAGAAATTCAGTTATAAAGATCTGGACAAGCTTGGCGAAGATACCTTAATCACAAGATTAACCAGTGATGTCAACCAGGTACAGACCGGATGGAATCTTGCCTTGAGACTGTTGTTAAGATCACCATTCATTGTTTTCGGGTCTATGGTTATGGCATTTACAATCAATGTAAAGGCAGCTTTGATCTTTGTGGCAGTTATCCCGTTATTAAGCATAGTTATCTTCGGTATCATGCTGGCAAGTATTCCCATGTATAAGAAAGTACAGCAGGGATTAGATGGCCTGACATTAACAACAAGAGAGAACCTGACTGGGGTCAGGGTGATCCGTGCCTTCTGCAGAGAAGCGGATGAAACAAAAGAATTTGATGAAAAGAATGAGTATCTTACCAGATTAAATGAAAAGGTAGGCAGATTAAATGCACTCATGAATCCTGTAACTTATGCATTGGTTAATACAGCAACAATCGTATTGATATATACAGGTGCCTTACAGGTGAATACGGGGTCTATGGCTCCGGGTGATGTGGTCGCATTATACAACTACATGGCTCAGATCATTGTGGAATTGATCAAGCTGGCATCTCTGATTATTACAATTAACAGATCACTTGCCTGTGGACAGCGTATTCAGAATATCCTGAACATGAAACCATCTATGGAATATCCTGATAAAGATCCGGAAGGAACAGACAGTGAAGAAGCAGTCAGCTTTGATCATGTCTCCCTTTCTTATGAAGGCAGTGAGAATGCAATAGAGGATATTACCTTTATGGTCAAGAAAGGAGAAACCATTGGTATTATCGGTGGTACCGGCTCTGGCAAGTCTTCTCTTGTTAATCTGATTCCCCGTTTCTATGACCCTCAGAAAGGTGTCGTAAAGGTAGATGGTGAGAATGTGAAGGATTATGTGGAAGACAGCCTGATTCATAAGATCGGCATGGTGCCTCAGAAAGCTGTTTTGTTTGAAGGTACGATCCGTGACAATCTGAAATGGGGTAATGAAGATGCGGATGATGAACAGTTATGGACTGCACTAAAAACAGCCCAGGCAGAGGATGTTGTACAGGGTAAAGGTGGTCTGGATGCAGTGATCGAACAGAATGGACGCAACCTGTCCGGTGGTCAGAAACAGAGATTAACAATCGCAAGAGCCTTAGTCAGAAAGCCGGAGATATTAATCATGGATGATTCTTCATCAGCACTGGATTTTGCGACAGATTTAAGGTTACGCAAGGCCATTCATAATCTGGAAGGGAATATGACCGTATTCATCGTTTCCCAGCGTACATCCTCTGTACGTGATGCGGATATGATTCTGGTTATGGACAATGGCAGAATTGTTGGAAAAGGAACACATGCCCAGTTGTTAAAGACATGTTCTGTTTACGAAGAAATCTATTATTCACAATTCCCGGATGAAAAGAAGGAGGCAGCTTATGAAGGATAATGCAGGTGCATTTGTCACATTAAAGAAAGTACTGAAGTTTATTGGCAGATACAGATTCCTGCTTGTTCTGAGTATGATCTTAGCGGCAGTATCTGTCATTCTGCAATTGTATATTCCGATCCTTTTTGGAGATGCTATAGATGGCATTATCGGTAAAGGAAAAGTAGAATTTACGCTTATTGCCTCAATATCTGTAAGAATTCTGATTCTGATCGTACTGGCATCTCTTGCGACATGGCTTATGAATCTGATTAATAATAAGCTGACATATCATACGGTCAGAGATATCCGCGCAAAAGCGATCCGTCAGATTCAGCATCTGCCTTTATCCTGGCTGGATCAGCACAGCAGCGGTGACATTGTGCAGAGAATCATTGCGGATACGGATCAGTTATCAGATGGACTGTTATTAGGATTTAATCAGCTTTTCTCAGGTATTGTCATGATTATAGCAACCCTTGTATTCATGTTTTCAAAGAATTTTGAGATTTCCATACTGGTTGTGATCATGACACCGGTTTCCTTCTTTGTCGCAAAGTTCATTGCGTCTCATTCCTATCAGATGTTTCAGAAACAGAATGAAACAAGAGGTAAGGAAACAGCTTTAATCAATGAAATGATCGGGGGAGAAAGAGTTGTCAAGGCATTTGGCTATGAAGAGAGATCTTCTCAAAGATTCCGTAAGCTGAATGAACAATTACAGACGTATACCCAACAGGCAGTATTCTATTCTTCTTTGACGAACCCTTCGACAAGAGCCGTTAATAATGTCATCTATGCACTGGTAGCTCTGGTTGGCGGATTCAGAATCATCCAGGGAGGATTAACAGTAGGAGGCCTTACGGTATTACTGTCTTATGCCAACCAGTATATGAAACCATTCAATGATATCAGTTCGGTTGTGACAGAATTACAGAATTCACTGTCCTGTGCTGCCAGAATCTTTGCGATGATAGAAGCAGAACCGGAAAGCAAAGAACCGGTAGAAGAATTAGAAGATGTCAAAGGTGATGTCTCTATTGAAAATGTATCTTTCTCTTATGATCCTGAGAAACCTTTAATTCAAAATTTCAACTTCCATGCCAGACCTGGTGAAACAGTTGCGATTGTCGGTCCTACCGGTTGTGGCAAGACGACATTCATCAATCTTCTGATGCGTTTCTATGATCCGGATGAAGGCAGTATCAATGTAGATGGAAAGAATACAAGAAATGTTACCAGACATTCCTTACGCAGGAATATCGGTATGGTATTGCAGGAAACATGGTTAAAGCATGATACGGTACGGGCCAATATTGCCTTTGGAAAGCCTGATGCAAGTGATGAAGAAATTAAACAGGCTGCGATAGAAGCACATGCCTGGGACTTTATCAAACGTATGCCAAAGGGATTGGATACGGTTATCGATGATGATGACCTGTCCCAGGGACAGAAACAGTTATTATGCATTGCCAGAGTCATGTTAACAAAACCGGCTATGTTAATCCTGGATGAGGCAACTTCTAACATAGATACAAGAACAGAATTACTTGTTCAGTCCGGATTTACAAAGTTAATGGAGAACAGAACAAGCTTCACGGTTGCCCATCGTCTTTCTACAATCCGCAATGCCGATCAGATTCTCGTTATGAAAGACGGGCATATCATTGAACAGGGAACCCATGAGTCTTTGATGAAAGCCGGTGGCTTCTATAAGGAACTGTATAATTCCCAGTTTGCGGGTGTCAGTATCTGATGTAAAAATTTACATAAATAAATGTAAACAAACAAAAATATTTTCTGAAACATATTGACATTGTTTATACGGAAGCGTAAAACTTCTGTATAAGCTAAGAAGAGGAAAAGTAACAGAAACACGACTGTACAGTGAATCAGGGATAATGAGAGCCTGATCAGTACGCTTCCATGTGAAAGAACACCTCAGAGCTCCGCACCGAACGGAAACCAGTAGGATGCGGCGGAAGCAGACCGTTACGACTGACCCCGGCTGACAGGCTGGAGACTAAGCGACTGATCATAAGATCAGTAATCTGGGTGGTACCGCGGAGATCAGCAGTCCTTCGTCCCATTGTTATATCAGGGATGGAGTGGCTGCTTTTTTGTTTACCAGGAGGTGCCTTACTATGTGCGGCATATTAGTAACAACAGATGAAAAAACATCAGAAGATGCATTTAAAAAAGGTTTGAAAAGACTCTTTGACAGAGGCCCTGACCAGCATAGAACAATATGTGCGGCTGGAAGTCTGATGGGCTTTGCAAGACTTGCCATCATGGATTTAAGTGAAAAGGGAATGCAGCCATTTGAAAGAGATGGCTATGCAGTTGTCTGTAATGGTGAACTGTATGGTTTCAGAAAGTTAAAGAAGGAATTAGAAAAGAAATATACATTCTCCAGTGACAGTGATTGTGAACTGTTAATACCTTTATTTGAAGAATATGGCCTCGATATGTTTAACAAACTTGATGCGGAATATGCCTTAGCCATGTATACACCAGAGTATGGGTGGATTGCCTCAAGAGATCCGATTGGTATCAGACCATTATTCTATGGATACAGTGCAAATGGAAAGATCTGCTTTGGATCTACTGCCGCAAGCTTAATGCCGATTGCGGATAAGATCATGCCATTCCCGCCGGGAACTTATTATTGCAAGGGTAAGTTTATTCCTTATACAGATATCTCTAAGCCTGATCATGTTCTTCATGTTAGTGAAGCAGAGGCAGAAAAACATATTCATGATCTGTTGATAGATGGTGTATTAAAACGTACCGATGCAGATGCACCTACAGGATATCTGTTAAGTGGAGGCCTTGATTCTTCCCTTGTATGTGCCATTGCCCAGAAACATCTCTCTCATCCGATCCGTACATTTGCCGTAGGTATGGAGAAAGATGCCATTGATCTCAAATATGCTAAGGAAGTCGCAGATTATATAGGCAGTGATCATACCGAATTCATTATCACAAGAGATGATGTCATCCATGCTTTACCAGAAGTGATTAAGATTCTTGGTACATGGGATATTACAACAATCCGGGCATCCATTGGCATGTATCTGTTATGTCAGAAGATTCATGAGACAACCGATATCAAGGTATTGATGACTGGTGAAGTCAGTGATGAATTATTTGGCTACAAATATACAGACTTTGCACCAGATGCCGAAAGTTTCCAGAAGGAAGCAGAAAAGCGTGTTCATGAGTTATATGAATATGATGTCTTAAGGGCAGACAGATGCATCTCTTCCAATTCCTTAGAAGGAAGGGTACCGTTTGGTGATCTTGCCTTTGTAAGATACGTCATGGCAATTGATCCATCCATCAAGATGAACAGACATCATATGGGCAAGTATCTGTTAAGAGCTGCCTTTGAGAAAGATCATATCCTTCCTGAAAACATACTGATGCGTGATAAAGCAGCTTTCTCGGATGCTGTAGGTCATTCACTTGTGAATGATTTAAAAGCATATGCGGAAGAATATTACAGTGATGAGGCATATGAAGAAAAACGGAAAAAGTATACCTGGAAGACACCTTTTACCAAAGAAAGTCTTCTCTACAGAGAAATATTTGAACAGTTCTATCCGGGTATGGATCAGATGATCAGTGATTACTGGATGCCTAACCAGTCATGGAAGGGATGCCAGGTAAATGATCCATCCGCAAGATACTTATCGAACTATGGCGCAAGTGCAGTTTAAGGAGGAAAATATGGAAATCCGTTTCGTAAAAGCAGATAAATTAAAAGAGAAACCTGCAGATGAAAGTAAATTAGGTTTTGGAAAAATCTTTACAGATTATATGTTCAACATGGACTATGACCCTGAACATGGCTGGCATGACGCAAGGATAGAACCATATCAGCCAATCAGTCTTGATCCTTCCGCAGCGATCTTCCATTATGCCCAGGAAATATTTGAAGGTTTAAAGGCGTATCGAACCCCGGAAGGAAAGGCAGTTTTATTCAGACCGGACTGTAATGCGGAAAGATTCAGAAACAGTGCCGACCGTATGGGTATACCGCCAGTCGATGAACAGGATTTCATAGATGCCTGTGATGCATTAGTAAAACAGGAAAAAGACTGGATTCCGCATACACCTGGTACATCCTTGTATCTGAGACCGTTTATCATTGCGATGGATACAGGACTGGGAGTCCATGCCAGTAAAACATACCGTTTTATGATCATAGCCTCACCAAGCGGTTCCTATTATGCCCATGGCCTGGAACCGGTAAAGATCTATGTCGAAGATGAATATATCCGCAGTGCCCCGGGTTTAACCGGATTTGCCAAGTGCGGCGGCAACTATGCGGCTTCCATAAAGTCAGGTGAACTGGCAAAAAAACTTGGTTATGATCAGGTTCTGTGGCTGGATGGCATACATCATAAATATGTAGAAGAAGTAGGATCTATGAATATTTTCTTCAAGATAGATGGTGTTTTGTATACTGCTCCATGTGTTGGTACGGTACTACCTGGTGTTACCAGACGTTCCATTATCACCTTGTTAAAAGAATGGGGTTATGAAGTATCTGAAGAAAGATTAGCCGTGGATGATGTGATGAAGGCAGGTAAAGAAGGACGATTAGAAGAAGTGTTTGGCTCTGGTACAGCTGCGGTCATCTCTCCGGTAGGTGTACTGGCCAATAAGAAAGAATCTGTCACGATTCATAATGGCACAATCGGAGAACTTTCACAGAAGCTCTATGACACTCTGACCGGTATTCAGAATGGCAGAGTGGAAGATACACATCACTGGGTTCATGAGGTCAGATAGGAGGACATAGTATGGAAAAGCCTTTTGAAGATTTTGGATCACTCGTTTTCAGTGAAAAAGAGATGGAGGAAAGACTGCCTTCACCGGTTTACAAAGCATGGAAGAAGACCATTGCCAATGAAGAACAGCTGGACCGTCCGACGGCAGATGCGATTGCCCATGCAATGAAGCGGTGGGCCATGGAACATGGTGCTACGCACTTCACCCACTGGTTCCAGCCTTTAACCGGAACAACAGCGGAAAAGCATGATGCCTTTGTGGAACCGGACAGTAGCGGTAATCCGATTTCAAGATTCTCCGGCAAGATGTTAATCAAGGGAGAACCAGATGCTTCATCTTTCCCATCCGGTGGTTTAAGAGCTACCTTTGAAGCCAGAGGCTATACCTATTGGGATGTGACTAGTCCGGTCTTTATCAAAGATGGTGTTCTCTGTATTCCAACTGTATTTGTCTCCTACAATGGGGAAGCCTTAGACCGTAAGGAACCATTGTTAAAGAGTCTTGATGCCTTAAGCAAATATGCGACATCCGTATGCAATAAATTAGGTGACAGAGATGTAAAGTCCTGTGATATTTCCGTAGGTCTTGAACAGGAATATTTCCTGATTGACCGTAAGTATTATGAACAGAGGCTCGATCTGAAACTCACTGGCAGAACATTATTCGGTGCCCCGGCCCCAAAGGGACAGGAACTGGATGATCATTATTTCGGTTCTATTCCTCAGCGTGTACAGGCTTTCATGAAAGATGTCAATAAGGAATTATGGAAGCTTGGCATCTATGCCAAGACCGAACATAATGAAGTCGCACCTGCGCAGTTTGAATTGGCACCGGTATTCTCGGATGGCAATATAGCAGTAGACCAGAACCTTCTGATCATGGATATTTTACGCAGTACAGCAGAAAAGCATGGCTTTGCCTGCTTACTGCATGAAAAACCATTTGCGGGTATCAATGGTTCTGGCAAGCATAATAACTATTCGATCATTACAAACACCGGTGTGAACTTATTTGATCCGGGTAAGAAACCGGCAGAAAACATTCGTTTTCTTGTCTTTATCTCTGCCTTTATCCAGGCTGTAGATACCTATCCGGTATTATTAAGACTCAGTGCCTCCAATGCCGGTAATGATCTGCGTCTTGGCGCTAATGAAGCACCACCTGCCATCATTTCTATTTATCTGGGCAGTTATATTGAAGATATTCTGTATTCTATTTATGCCCAGCATCCAAAGGCAAAGAAGGCAGGAGACAAGGCAAACTTTGAACCAGTACATTCTCTGTCTTATGTGCCGCATGACAATACGGACCGCAACCGTACTTCACCAGTTGCCTTTACCGGTAATAAATTTGAATTCAGAATGCTTGGGTCCAGCATGAATGCCTCTTTTGCCAATACGGTATTGAACTCCATTATGGCTGACAGTCTCAGAAGCATTGATGAAAAACTGGATGGTTCCAAGAGTGCAGAAGAAATCAGAGAAGATGCTCTGGCTATCTGCCGTGACATTATTCATGACCATAAGCGTATTCTGTTCTCTGGTGATGGCTACAGTGATGAGTGGATCAAGGAAGCCAAGAGAAGAGGATTACCGAATGTACGCAGTTTCATTGAAGCTTCCAGATCTCTGAAGGATAAAAAGGTTGTAAAGATGTTTACTTCCTTAGGTGTTTATTCAGAAACAGAACTGCAGGCTAATGAAAAAGTCATGGAAGAAAACTACTGTGGTATCAAGGGTATTGAATACCGTACATTAGTAGATATGGTGAAAAAGGATGTTCTTCCGGCAATGTGTGAAGAA
>CAZHUX010000018.1:0-31906 GCA_964535445.1 uncultured Galactobacillus sp.
CACATGGATTTACCATAAAAAGTTGTGTGAACTGTGCTAGACTATTTACCGTAACTTCGAAAGATGAAAATATGATGAAAAAATTAAAAGAGATATTTAACATTAAAAGAGTTGTCTGGTTCTTGCTGATATCCGGTTTATTCCTCGTATTCTATACACCGCACCTTGACTTCAGGGTGAACCTTGATTCTGTATCCGATGGTGAAATTGTATTAGCCAACTATAATACAGACCGTGGTGAAGAGATATTTGAGAACTATAACTATGCCGGTCATAAGACATGGTACGATGTTTCTTCTTCTACTAAGGAGATAAACATTGACAATGTGCCGATTGTCACGGATTCCCTGCAGATGAAACTGCAGAATCTGCAGTACATGAATATCAAGGACATCACGATTAACTTCGGTCCGTTTACATTAAAGAAGTATACTTCTGAGACCCTGACATCACAGATTGCCGGTTCCCAGGGACTGGATATATCATTTGAAGATGGTCTGATTCATCTGAATCTTCAGGACCAGCAGGGATGGATACAGTTCCAGGTAGAAGAGTATATGCCAAAGATATATATCGTGCTGACATATACACTGGTATTGTTAATATCATGGATTGTAGCTTCTCTGATTGTGAAGCATATGTCTCTGATTCAGAAGTTTCCTCTGAATGAGATCATGCTGATAGCAGGACCATGCTGGATATTCTTTATGTCAGAGAATATTCTCGGTAATATCTTCTATATTGCTTTAGGCATGAGGTTGTTGAATGTCGGTCTGATGATTGTCATATACAAGATCATCTGGCTCATATTCAGGCGAAAACCGTTTGCGTTTAACTTTACCAATCTGTTCTTTGTTTTATATGCGATTGTTTCTACATTCGTTGTCCGCTTCCGCAATCGTCCGATTGCCCCATGGGACTTCAGTGCCATCGGTACGGCATTTGATGTAGCAGGCAACTACAACATTGAAATCAACTATATGATGGTCATAGGTCTCATAACCTGTCTCATTCTGTACATTGTTATGAGAAAGGTTCCAAGAGACAAGACAAAGATCAATAAATGGTATATTGCTTATCCGGCAATTATTATCGCAATAGCTGTCTTCTTCAATTCCATTGGTTCCTATTATCTCTGGGATATCCGCTTATTAAATACCTTCCAGAATGATGGTACTGCCTTATCCTTTACTGGTCTTGTACGTCAGTATATTGAGGATCAGCCAAAAGAACCGGAAGGTTATTCCACTTCCGCATTAAAGAAGATTGAAAAGAAGATGGAAAAGGATGCCGAGGCAGATGTGCAGGAAGGTGCTACTACACCTGTAAACATCATTCAGATCATGAATGAATCCTTCTCCAATCTCGACGTAGGCGGTACAAATATAGCCGAAGGAATGACACCTTATTTTGATTCTCTGGATAATACAATCCGCGGCAACCTCTATGTATCTGTCAGAGGCGGCGGTACCTGTAACACAGAATATGAAACCTTAACCGGTAATACTACAGCATTCTTTGCGGCAGGTGTATATCCATATAACATGTATATGAACCGTGATGTACCTTCTACGGTTTCCTACATGAATCAGTCCGGTTATACAACAACCGGCATTCACCTTGGTAAATCTACCAACTGGAACCGCCGGACTGCTTACAAGAAGTTAAAGTTCCAGGATACAGTCTTTGCGGAAACATTTGATGGATTGCAAACAATCCATGGTTATCCAACGGATGAACAGGACTTTGAAAAGGTTGAAGAAGACTATGAATCCAATAAAGGAAAGAAACAGTTTATCTTCAATGTCACTTATCAGAACCATGGCGGCTACGCCAATACAAATGATCTGAAACAAACCGTAGATCTCTCACAGTATGGCACTGGCTATGATGCGGCAGAAAACTACTTATCCCTCATCAAGCTCAGTGATGATGCCTATAAGAATCTGATTGAATATTACTCCAAGGTAGATGAACCTACATTGATTATCATGTATGGTGACCATCAGCCTAACCTTGGTTCAAAATGCGATAACCTGTTCTTCCCGTACGCAGGAACACCTGAACAGGATATGCAGGAATACATTACCCCGTTTGTTATCTGGGCTAACTATGATATTCCTGATCAGACAATCGATAAGCTTTCCGCAAACTACATGAGTTCTCTGATCATGCATGTGGCTAACTTAAAGAAGACACCTTACCAGCAGTTCTTATGGGAGCTGAAGGATGAATATCCGGTTATCTCACTGTATGGCTGCTATGATAAAAACGGTAAGTTCTACGAATCCGTTGATGATATCAAGAGCAAGAAGATCAACCAGTACAGAATGCTTCAATACAATAATGTATTTGATGATAACCGCATGGAAAGTCTGTTCTGGCCTAAAGGAAAAGACACAAACAAGTAGCATAAAGGGCTGTTGTAAACAGCCCTTTTCTCATGATTACTGAAATGTTCTGATAAACTTTGTTTTCTGAATATACGGCCGCCATTGGGTCCCGGGATCTCCATATTTTATGAAGCTTGACCAGGCAGTTATCATCGCATCAGACAGGCGGTAATCCCTTCCTGTCATTGGCCGCCAGCATCTGTCTAATGTACCAAAGATATACCAGAGATCTGAAGAATGGAATGCGCCGGCATTATCTCCCGGCAGTTTTCTGTCAAAGTAATACATATATACCGGTTTCTTTGATTTCTTGTTTCTGGCCCTGCAGAAATGTTCGCACCCCTGATACAGCATGGAATTTCTGCCGTTTTCATTCTTTGCGACAGTGATATCATTACCAGTCATGCCAATCATATAGGGAATATCATGAATCCTGCCATTCTGTGCTGCGGTTTCCATGTCTTCCTTAAGGACGTAATCATCTACGACCGGTTCAAACAGTAACCCCTTCTGTTCTTCATGAAGAGGAGATAAAACATCTACTAACTTTTCGGAAGGAAGCTTACGCATCTGCATGGCATTCTTTACCCCACACAGTTCCATGATCTTCTTTCCTTCCTCATATGCCTGGTCTAAAGAGACTCTTCTGATCAGACCATTATCAATACCGCCGCCACTCTGTAATATCGCACTATGAATCAGACCATCTGTTAATGGAGAAGATACCAGTGCCTGTACACATATAGCTCCGGCACTCTGCCCGAATACCGTGATTCTGTCAGCGTCTCCGCCAAAGTTATGAATATTCTTCCATACCCACTGCAAAGCCATAATCTGATCCAGAAGACCATAGTTTCCGGTTGTACGGTGTGTATTCTCACGTCTTAATGCTTCATCCGCAAAGAAGCCGAACACACCTGTACGGTAATTGATTGTGACTAAAATAACACCATTGGCCGCAAACTTACGCCCGTCAAATTCCATCTCACTGCCGCATCCATGATCAAATGAACCGCCATGAATCCAGAAGGCAACCGGATATCTGCCTTTCTTTACGGGAGCCCATATATTCAGATACAGACAATCTTCACTCATATCCGGAAAAGGATAATCCTTGTTTCCATAGAATTCTTTATGCCAGAAAGGATCTTTTGTGGGATCCGGTTGTGGACATGCGTTGCCAAATTCTACAGCCTTACGAACACCAGTCCACGGAAGTTTTCTTGCCGGTGCCCTGAAACGCAATTCCCCTACCGGTGGTTCCGCATACGGAACACCACGAAAAATCATGCATTCTCCTTTTCTTTCTCCTTCGAGAATGCCCTGTTCGGTTCTTACCTGTATTGTATCCATGAATCAATCATCTCCCTGTAATCAGAAAGAACTGTTCTCATACATTCTGTGTACTGAAATCAAAGAAAGAATGACTCATTAAATCCATAATCATCTGTTTGATTTCAGAAACAGTTCTCGCTCCACCTGTCTCTTGTGCAAAAGCACGTACAGCAAAAGCTAACGATTCACCATAGTACTTGGCCAGAAGTTCATCACTGTATTTGGACAGATACCCTTTTTTACGATACATCGCAAAATAATCCCGCATCACCTGATAAAGATTTGCGCGGATCATATCTTCAAAACTGTTCTGTCCGGTAACTCTGTATCCGGCTCTGTAAAACTGCTTGTTTTCATTAATCGTTGTAAAAGCAATTGTCAGAGCTTCATCAATATTTCCTTTTTGAAGCGATTCCCTGGTACTTTCAACCAGATCGTGATATACAATCCAGTTCAGGCAGTCATACTTATCATCAAAATAATTGTAGAAGGTTGCCCTGATAACACCTGTACGGTCACAGATCTGTTTAATCGTAATCTTTTCAAACAGATGCATGATCATCAATTCTCTCAGGTTCTCAGCCAGGGATAACTTCATCAGTCCCTTATGGTATTCCATCGCTTACCCCAGTACGTACGCAGCAATCATATAAATGCTGAAGAAGACCATCAGAATTCCACCGATAACACCTACCTGTTTCTGATAGCCTGCCCCTAGATTATAACCGATTAACAGCGCAACGAAAACGGCTGCGAAAGAAATTGCGAATGCAGTAAAGAATGCCCAGAACAGCGGATAGCTCGCAAAACTGAAGGCCGCACCGACAAAGAAAACGTCAATACTTGTATATAATGCCTGTTTAAACAGCTGTTTATAGTCAAAAGAATCATCTGCTTTTTCAACAAATGCATTTTTCATAAAACTCTTTGTTATCTGAAATACACCGACAAAGAAAACAATTAAAGCAGCTATCGTATAATTGATTTTTGCACTGCCCGGAAGCAGTTTTTCAATCAGGTGACCTCCGCCATAACCAAGCAGAAACATACCGCCTGTTACTGCCGCATACAATAATGTATAACGTAAAAGCTTACTGCCCTTCAGGGTTCTCATCTGAGCCCCCTTCTGCATCATGACTATAAAACTATCCAGGGATAACCCTGCAAAGATAAAAGCAGCCTGCCACATTCCCATCAACTCCTTATGAAACATGAATCATTTTATAATGACATGACACATTTTCTGATATACAAATAGCTGGAAATGTTAACAAACTAAGACAGAAAAAATGATCTGACTAATCAGATCATCTCTTCACTGCATTTATTTCCGGAGAGAAAGAAATTTATCTGTCTTTTTAAAGACAGTTATATCTTAAAGAATCCCTGTGTCATGTTTATGTATAAATCATGAAATATTTGTGAAATCATGACTTCCCCGCAAGTGGAAACAATACCGTACTCAAAAGCAGTACTGCTCCACATAACATCTTCTGGATTGCCGGCATATCTATTGCGAATAACCAGATCAGACAAACAAGAGATAAACCTGAAATCAACCATTTCCATCTCATATGCATACTCTTTTCATGTATAATAAAACATGTACGTCCCCGTAGCTCAGCTGGATAGAGCGTCCGCCTCCTAAGCGGAAGGTCGACGGTTCAAATCCGTCCGGGGACGCTTTTTTTATCCGGCAGAAAATATTTCCAGCCAATCACATTTCTTTTTGAAATACCCTCTTATTCAGATTTCATACATGGAGTCTTCATAATCCTTTACATAGTAACGGATATGCTTTCTTCCCTTAGCGATAATCTCATGGCCTTCTTCTTCCAGTTTCTTTTTCTGTTCCAGAACACCACCAGGATACTTATCATTTAATTCACCATCAGATTTCAATGTCCGCCAGTATGGCGTTTCATCTTCTCCATTCCTTTGAAATGATGCCCATGCGGCTATATTCACAAAGATTCCGGCAGTCATGGGATCCGTGAAATCTGCACCTGCTTTGTCTGAAAGATACTTTCTGATCACACCTGTTGTTATGACCTTCCCATAAGGCACTTTCTTCATCAAAGCATCGTAATCTGATGGCGGCGCAAAATACATTCTGTTTCCACCATATCTCTGTATACTTCTCTCATCGGTAATAACCTGAATTTTAGGCATATCCCGGCTATCCTGAAGCATGGCATTAAAGTCTTTCCTGTTTTCTTTAGTCATAATATTTACCTTTATTCACGATCCTGTATCCAGAAGATAATAACTGCACAGGCAATGCATATCACAATACCAGTCATCCATAACACTGCCTGTTTTCTGTTTCCTTTCCGAAGACTTTCATCAAAAATAACTAATAGGCTGATACTATAAATCCAGATTTTTATAAACCTGTGTAATAATCTTGGCGCAGGTATCTATTCCAAGTGTTCCGGTGTTCAGACATAAATCGTAATTTACCGGATCACCGAAAGTCTGATCCGTATAAATCTCATAGTAGGCTGCACGACGCTTGTCTTTATCCTTTAAACGCTTTTCCGGCTTCTCGGGTGATTCTCCATACTGACTCACAATCCGGTGTGCTCTGGAATCCATATCCGCATAGATAAAGCATTTCAATAAATCCACATGGTATTCCTTTAAAACGTAATCCGCACATCTTCCGACAATAATGCATGGACCCTTATCTGCCAACTCTTTAATAATCTGACATTGTTCCGTCCAGATGGCAATTCTTGTGGTTGGGCCATACATTCCTAATGAGCCAAAGAATCCGCCATCATCCATATACTCACTCTGTTCGCTGACATAGTCTTCCGCAAATCCGCTTTTTTCTGCGATCTGCTGAATAATCTCCCTGTCATAGCATGGAATCCCCAGCATGTCTGCGGCCTTTCTTGCGACAGTGCGTCCACCGCTGCCGAACTGGCGGCTTATTGTAATGATCTTGTCTGTCATACACAACCTCTTTCCACTTACAATATAACAAGTTTTTTCAGTTTTCTTTCAAATATTTGTTAAAACATATATTATGTATAGCGTACATAAGTCAAATGATTAGCACTCATTTGTGTAGCGTGCTAATATCTATTCATACACAGGAGGATTTGTGTATATGCAGCAGAATGTAAATAACAACAATCAAAACAACAATAACAAGCCGCGTAAGCCTGTGCTGTATTACTATGCGATTGTGATGATTGTACTGGTTCTGCTCAATCTGTTTATGGTTCCTCAGATGGAAAAAGCACAGATTGTTGAATCAGACTACAGTACATTCATCAGTGATACGGAACATGATCGTGTCAAAGAAGTCGAAGTACAGGAAAATCAGATCTTATATGAATTAAAGGGATCTGATACGGTTTACCGGACAGGTCTGATGAATGACCCGGATCTTACCAACCGTCTGGAAGAACACAATGTAAAATTCACCGCAGATATTGTTGAACAGACATCACCATGGGTGAACTTCATCCTTGGCTGGCTGTTGCCAATCTTTGTCGCAACGTTACTGTTAAGATTCTTATTGTACCGTGGTTCCTCGCACGGCGGCAGCATGGGGACCGGAAGTTCCATGAGCTCCATGTTCAACATTGGAAAGTCCAATGCCCGTGTTTACAACAAGAAAGATCAAGGCGGCATTACCTTCAAGGATGTAGCTGGTGAAGATGAAGCCAAGGATTCCCTGCAGGAAATCGTCCATTATCTGAAAGATCCTGGTGCCTATAAGAAAATCGGCGCAAGAATGCCTAAGGGAATTCTTCTGGTAGGTCCTCCGGGAACAGGTAAGACCATGCTTGCCAAGGCAGTCGCTGGTGAATCCAATGTACCGTTTATTTCCATGAGTGGTTCTGAATTCGTCGAAATGTTCGTTGGTATGGGTGCTTCCAAAGTCAGAGATCTGTTTAAGACAGCTAAAGAAAAAGCTCCATGTATTGTCTTCATTGATGAAATCGATGCTATTGGCGGGAAGCGTTCTGGTGCCGGGTATGGCGGCAACGATGAAAGAGAACAGACCTTAAACCAGTTGTTAACAGAGATGGATGGCTTTGAAGATAACAATGGTATCATTGTTCTGGCAGCTACCAACCGTCCGGAAAATCTGGATCCTGCCTTATTAAGACCAGGCAGATTTGACCGCCGTATTCCGGTAGAATTACCTGACCTGAAGGGTCGTGAGGATATTCTGAAAGTCCATGCCAAGAAGGTAAAGACCGATCCGAATATCGATTATAACGTCATCGCAAGAATGGCATCCGGTGCCTCTGGCGCAGAGCTTGCCAACATTATCAACGAAGGTGCCTTAAGAGCAGTCAGAGAAGGCAGAGATACCGTTACCCAGAAAGATCTGGAAGAAAGTATTGAAGTTGTCTTCGCCGGCTATCAGAAGAAGAATGCAATTCTTACTGACAAGGAAAAGAAGACCGTTGCCTATCATGAAGTCGGTCATGCCCTGGTTGCCGCATTACAGACGCATACAGCACCTGTACAGAAGATTACGATTATCCCTCGTACTTCAGGTGCGCTCGGCTATACAATGCAGGTAGAAGAAGGCAATCATTATCTCTATACTAGAGAAGAACTTGAAAACGAGATTGCAACATTAACAGGCGGCAGAGCTGCTGAAGAAGTTGTCTTCGGTGAAGTATCAACCGGTGCTTCCAACGATATTGAAAAGGCAACCAAGATTGCCCGTTCCATGATCACCCAGTATGGTATGTCTGATGACTTCGATATGGTTGCCATGGAAACAGTAAACAACAAGTATCTTGGTGGAGACGCAAGTCTTGCCTGTGCAGATACAACCGCAGCCAATATCGATAAACTGGTTGTAGAACTTGTCCGCAAGGAACATGAGAAAGCAAAGAAACTTCTTGAAGATCATCGTGATGATCTTGACCGTATTGCCTCTTACCTCTATGAGAAAGAAACAATTACCGGTGAAGAATTCATGAATATTCTTGAAAACAAGCCGCAGGCTTCTGAAGAAGCACAAGCCTAAAAAAAGATATCAGCTGATCAGGCTGATATCTTTTTTATTTCTCACAGTTTCTTCTTTCAATATCCATGATCTCATTGACACGTCTTTCATGACGTCCGCCTTCGAAATCTGTTTTTAAGAATACATCCACAATCTGCTTGGCAGTTTCTATGCCAATGACTCTGGCACCGAATGTCACAATATTACAGTTATTATGTCTTCGGGAATATTCAGCACTGTAAGGTTCTGAACATGTGCAGGCTCTGATGCCTCTGACCTTATTGCATGCAAGTCCGATACCTACACCTGTACCACAGATGGCAATACCTCTGTCTACTTCTCCATTTGCGACCGCATTAGCCACTTTTTCGCCATATACAGGGTAATCTACAGATTCATTGGTATCTGTACCATAATTGATCACTTCATAGCCCTGTGACTTTAAATAAGCCACCAGCTCATTCTTCATGTCTACTGCGGCATGATCATTCGCAATGCCAACTTTCATACTTTCTCCTTCTCTGCTTTACGCTGTCTTCTGTATATCAGATATGCACCGATTAAAAACGTAAATATGGCAATAAACTGTGATGTAGAGAATGGCCCTATGGTTCCTCTTACTGCATCACCACGTATAAACTCAATCATGAATCTGCCTATACTGTAGAGAATCAGATACCATGCACCTGTATCCTCCGGATGTTTTCCCTTTGTAAGATTATGATAGAGAATAAAGAAAATCAGGAAATCACCTGCGGCAGATATCAGTTGGGTAGGAATAATCGGATCTGTTGTCCAGGCTAAGGAATTGGCAGGGAAGCGGACCCCATACCACGCATTGGTACGGATACCGCCGCAGCATCCGGCAAAGAAACATCCGATTCTGCCAAATCCCTGTGCTAATGGCACACATGGCATTAAGATTGGAAAATACGTCATAAAATCCCAATGCATGAAATGACACCAGATCATTGAGCCGACAATACCGCCTAATATACCGCCATACACAACCCAGCCGCCGCTGCCAAGAACAGATACAGGGTTTGCGATAAACTGATCCCATACCGTCAGACAGTATGTCATCTTGGAACATGCATAGCCAAACACAACGACAAATATGACAAATGTATCAATATGCTCATAGTCCAGATGGTACTTCTTGCAAAGCTTTTCTGCTAACCAGGCAGCCATCAGGATTCCTATTGCGATCATGACTCCATAGCCATGGATCGTAACAGGCCCTATCGTAAGCCAGTCATTGTACATAGAAAACCTCCTTTGGATATTGTATTAGATTCCTATCTGTAAATACAGTAATCCGCTTACTCATCCTTATGGTCTTCTGCTGTAACATCAATAACGTTATCCTCTTCTTCATTTTTAAATGTCTTCATGAAATTGGAGAACTTGTTAGCTAAGAATAATGTTGTAATCAGATCAGAAACACCATCATACACAAGACCTGCGCCAATGACGATAAAGACAATATTCTTTGCGGTCTGACCACTGAGCCAGAACATGATAACAAGACCGAGAACGATGGAAATAATACCCATTACAAAGTAGAAAGCAGCCTGAGAATACTTCATTCTCTTTGCGACAATTGCTTCCTGTACCTTACGCACACCACTGGCTGTAATAACTAGGCCAAGAATTACCGGTACCAGATCCGCAATCAGATCCTGCTTTGTGATAATGATTAATCCGAAAACAATCGCAATAACGCCATACAGAAAGTCATTACGGTAAAATGCATCCTTGACCGGAATCAGGAAATAATTGATTACGGCTACAGCACCTAATGCCAGAAAACCAATACCTATGATAGATGTAATCACATCCCCGGATACTTTAGGAAAGGCAATTAACAGAATACCAATCACGATATAAATGATGGATATCAGAATATTTGACCATTTAACTTCTTTTAACATATTCATTTCCTCTTTTCACATCCATTATCATACACATTTTAAGGCACTTTATGAACCATGAATGTTATACAGATTTCACGAATGATATAATGATCAGGAAAGCAGGTTTATTATGAAAATCATTTGTGCAACACCTTTAAATGCAGAATATAGAAAAGAACTGACTGATGTCACAGAAGACATTCAGTTTATGGATAAAGAAGATATAACAACAGATACCTTAAAAGATGCCGATGCCGTATTAGGCAATGTCAATCCGGATATATTAAACCAGTCTCCTTCTTTAAAGTGGGTACAGCTGGATTCTGCCGGTGCAGACAAGTGGTGTTCCTTAAAGAATGATATAGTTCTTACAAATGCATCAGGTGCTTATAATACTGCTATCAGTGAACATATGCTTGGCTGTACATTAGCAGTTATCAAGAATCTGTACCGTTATAAAGAACAGCAGGAATTCCATGACTGGTATAACCTCGGACCAGTCAGAACTATCTCACAACTTAAGGTTTTAGTTATCGGTATGGGAGAAATCGGTACAGCCTATGGACAGTTAATGCATACTCTTGGTGCAGAAGTATACGGTGTACGCAGAACCATCCATGATAAGCCGGATTTTGTGCAGCAGCTCTATACAACAGATACTATGCCGGAAATACTGCCTTATGCGGATGTAGTCGCACTATGTCTTCCGGAAACACCTGACACATACCACATCATCAATGAGGATACTCTTGCACAGATGAAAGAAGGATCTGTTCTGATTAATGTTGGCAGAGGCACTGCTGTAGATGAGAATGCACTTATCAAAGCCATGAAATCGCATCATCTTTCTGCCGCATGCCTTGATGTTACTGAACAGGAACCATTACCTAAGAATAATCCTCTATGGGAATGTGAGAATGTATACATCACCCCGCATATATCCGGAAAGTTCAATGCGGAGACAACAATTCAGAAAATTGTATCTATTTACAAAGAGAATCTGGAGCATTTTCTAAACAACGAACCTCTGACTCACGTTGTAGATAAACAGCTGAGGTACTAAAAAAGACATTCACACGGAATGTCCTGAATTTGTATATTTACACTCGATGACAATCTGTCATCGATTTTTTAGTGTATATCGCTTGATCATATTTCATGATCAATTGAGCGTGTATATATCCACCCGGATCACTGATCCGGTTTGTTTTCTTTATCACGCTCGATTAATATAGCACCATGATTTTTTAAGTCAACTACTTTTTTAAAAGTAAACGTTTTCAGTTTAATTTTTTACTATAATGGCTTCTTTCTGCGGAATTCTGCTCGATGCCATCATACCAGGACGGTCTTGTTAATAAGGTAGTATTATGCTTGAACCACATAACTACCTGGAAAGGAACTGTCATCTGAATCAGAATCAAAGCAGGTGTATAGAATCTGCCAAGTATCTTTGCGACGATATCCAGTAAAGTTCCATTGAAAGAATGAGATATAAACATCAGATTAGAACCGGTTCTGATATTCAGATATAAAGCCAGTATACAGAAGAAACCTGTAAACCATGCATAATACTTCATATCCTTCCATTCCAGTTTCACTAAACCGCTGCGGTTAAAGAGAATGCCCAGATAGGTCATACAGCCATGGTACAGGAAACTATGGATACTCAGAAAATGATCAGCCGGGAATAAAAGTAATGATGATGAAGGATACAGCAGGAAACAGATACCTCCGATTAATCCTCCTACACATATAAAGACATCACCGATGTGCTGAACCATACCATGTCCGAATACACTCATTAATCCTGCAAATAATGTAATACTGCAGAAATATAATGGTACCCAGGTATTTAACTGACTCTGATAACCGTAATAGAAGCGGAATCCTATCTTGAATATTTCAAGTCCCCATAAGATCAGAATCATTCTCTTTACAAGTTTTCTGATTCTTTCATAGGACCATTGCAGAGTGTGGTTTAAAGCCGTATAGATAGAAAAGAATGTCGCTCCCATCAGGATAAAGTAACCAACTGATGGAATACCCGCGGCCGGATATGTACCTTCATCTGCAAGGAATCTGCCGAATATAATTTTTAATATTTCACTCATCTATATCCTCGATTCTAACCGCTCTGTCATGTTCTACCGGTTTCCATACAACATTTTTCTTAAAAAGACATACAATCACAACCGGTACCCATAACATCATAAATACCGGAAACAGTAACGCTCCCTTGAAAAGCTTTGTGATGGACAGATGTTCCTTCATAGTTCCCAATATACATACTAGTACTACTGCAAGATACCCTGTGATTGCAACTACCCAGAAATAATGACTCATCCACGTAAATACAAACGGATAACCTTCTGGTAAGAATATCGTCCATACAACCCATATGATCGAACAGATTGTAATAACCGGCATGATGAATACAAGTGACATATCCCATGATGCGTGATTGCCGTGGAAAGCATCTTTTAATAATGCCCCTTCATAGTATCTTAATCCCTGTACCTGTCCGAATACCCATCTGACCAGCTGATTGAATACTTTATGGAATGTATTCGGATATTCATCAAATGTACATGCATCATGCGCATATCCGATCTCTACATGATCCATTGCGGCTATGGCTGAGAATTCAAGATCTTCTGTAATTGTCTTAACAGGATATCCTGTTTCTTCCAGCCATTGCTTATTGACTGCCCAGCCGGTTCCATTCAATACAGCACTCTGATTCCATACAGTACGGGCATGATTGAAGTAAATGTTCTGCATTACATAAAACATCTCATAGCAGCCGCTGATTGCATTATCCATACCGTTTTTACCGATTCTTCTGCCCTGGACAATATCTTTGCCATGGCAGGCATTATTCATATACTTCAAAAAATCAGTATCCGCAAGATTATCCGCATCCAGAATGATGTAATAGTCAATTTCCTTATGCTTCTTCAAAACCCGGAAAGCATAATGCAGCGCATCTCCTTTGGTATGTACTGGTACATGACACTCTATGACATGTACACCATGTTTCTCTACAATCTCTTCCGTATGATCTGTACTGTTATTTATAACAACATAAACATCATACTTATCTTTCGGATAATCCTGTTCAGCTAAGGAATCCAGAAGATTTCCAACTACCATTTCTTCGTTTGTGGCCGGGATCAATACTGCAAAATGACGCCTTACAGGATCTTCAGCAGGCTTCTGTATTTTTCTGAATAAAGCTATTACGCCGTAAATAACAAAATAAAGACTATACAGACAGATTATTGTTAATAGTATGTAATAAAGTATCTGCATAAATCTCTCCTTATAAACCAAAACTATTGTAATGCACGTTCCTGATTCATCCTGTAACAATCTTTAAAAAGTGTATAAATAAGGGCTTACATTTTATAAAAACGCAGGCATATTGTATTATACTTGAATTAACAGAAACAGAAAGGAATACAAAATGGATCAGAACGAAATCATTGGTCTTGCCATCACTGCAGGAATTATAGCCTTAATCGTATTCCTGATCATATTCTTCTTAGTTGTCTTCTCAGCTAACTTTTTTGCCTGGGACGCTGAAGATGAAGACGCAGACAAACATTAGCTTAAGCCAATAAGAGCTGCCCTCAGGCAGCTCTATTTTATTATCTTACTTGTTTGTCAGTAAAGAAGCAGCGTCATGATCCAGGATAACTGTTACATCTGCATGATCCTGCAGAATTGATGCCGGGCAGTCAACACTCTTAGGTCCTTCAATCATTCCCTTAACTGCCTTAGCCTTGTTCTTGCCGGTAGCGATCAGAACAATTCTTTCAGAACGCATGATTGTTCCAAGACCTTCTGTGATAGCACTGACAGGAACCTGATTAATGTCACCATCGAAGAATCTTGCATTATCACTTCTTGTTTCTTCGGTTAACTTCTGAAGATGTGTCAGGCTGTCAAACGGGCATCCTGGTTCGTTGAATGCGATATGTCCGTCAGAACCAATTCCCAATACCTGTAAGTTGATTGTATGACCTTCCATGGACTTTTCATAATCCTTGCAAGCCTGTTCTTCATCTTCAGCTTCTCCATTTGGAACATGGACATTCTCTTCCGGAATATCAATATGATTGAACAGATTCTCATGCATAAATGTCCAGTAAGACTGTGGATGTGTCTTTGGAATACCAACATATTCATCAAGATTCCAGGTCAGAACATTCTTATAAGAAGTATGATTTTCTTCATGATCCTTAATCATTTCCTGATACAGACCAACAGGTGATGAACCTGTCGCAAGACCTAAAACAGGATTTTCATTGTTCAATGCTTCTTTTACAAGCTTGAATGCTTCCTCACTGATCTCTTTGTAAGTGTCTTTAACAATAATATGAAACATGTTTCCTCCTATACCATGCCCTCAGGGCATCTGCTTTATCCATTATAGAACACTAACCGTGAAATAATGCACAAACGACCTTGTACTTTTCACCAGACAATTGTTCATATTCGTTAATTTGTTCATAAATTAAAGAAGCAGACTTTTCAAAGAAAGTCTGCTTCAGAAAAGTGGAGATGACGGGAGTCGAACCCGTGTCCAAGAGAGAATTCATATACCATCACTACAGCTTATCTTCTGCTTTCATACGACATGAAGTATGTACAGAAGAGAAACCACTTCATGAAGTTACAGATAAAGATTTTCGTTACTGCTTATCTGTGTCACAGTACTTATCTGCAGATATACACATGATGCCTATTTACAGACTGTTCAGCATCCGGCGCTCAACCTCAAATCTATGGAGGGAGCTTTTTACACTAACGCGCGATCAGGCAGCGAAAGCGTAGTTAACGTTATTGTTTCTAGCGTTTAAATTTAAATGATGATTAGGTCATCACACCGCTGCGCTGGTATTCGATTACAGACCTGTCGAAACCATGACACCCCCATGGGTAAGCCTTACGGCTTAAGCAATATAGCATTGAATTATCTGAATTTCAATGCTTTATCCATTTCTCTTTTGGCGTCTCTTAACTTCTGTGTCTGTCTCTTATCATAGAGATTCTTACCTTTGGCAAGTGCAATCTCCAGTTTGGCACGACCATTTTTCAGATACATACGTACAGGTACAACAGTATATCCTTTTAACTTAACCGCATTATATATCTTATTGATTTCATATTTATGCAGAAGAAGCTTGCGGTCTCTTTCTTCATCCACATTAAAGACATTTCCTTCTTTATAGGCAGAGATATGCATACCCTTGATCCAGGCTTCTCCCTTATATATGGAAATATAGGAGTCTTTAAACTGTACATGCCCTGCCCTGACAGATTTAATCTCCGTACCAGTCAGTTCAATACCGCATTCATATCTTGTTTCAAGATAATAATCATGCGAAGCACGACGGTTAAAAACAATTGTCTTTTCACTTTTTCCTTCTGCCATGACTCTTGTTTCCTTTCCGGTATACACGCTGATGCTTTCTTCTGTTGGAATGTCTGCGTTCCTCCTTCTTAGGGAGTACTCTTCCATTCTTTCCAACCAGTCTGAAATCAATCGAAGATGTTTCCTTAGAAGCACTGATGCATTCTACCTGAACCTTCATACCGATTCTGTATACTCTGTGGGTACGCTGTCCCCTTAACTGCATTCTGTCCGCATCATAACTGTAATAGTCATCATGCATATCTGCCACTCTGACAAGTCCTTCAATAGTATCTGGTAGTTCTACATAGAAGCCATACGGCTGTACACCTGTGATAATACCTTCTGACTTCATGCCGATATGATCTTCCATATACTCTGCTTTCTTCATATCGTCACAGGCAAACTCAGCATCAGCGGATGCTCTTTCTCTTACAGAGGACTGCATTGCATAATCTGCTGTCTTTTCTTCATCTTTACTTCTTTCCTTCAGATCTGTACATCCTTCATAAGAATACTTTCTTAACATACGGTGTACGATCAGATCCGGGTACCTTCTGATCGGTGAAGTAAAGTGCAGATATTCTTCTTCTGCTAATCCGAAATGACCTACACAGACATTATCATACTTTGCTTTCTGCATGCATCTGAGTAATAAAGTAGACAATACAGGATACTCTGGTGTATCTGAAACAGACTCCAGATATGTCTGTATTTCCTTAGGATGAATATCAGATTTGCCAAGAACAAGCTTATGTCCCATGAACTCGGAAGTCATGACAAAAGACTTGATTTTTTTAGCCTGCGGTTCTTCATGAATACGGTATATACAAGGTATTTCCTGCCACTTCATGAAATTAGCAACACACACATTAGCCGCAATCATGCAGTCTTCTATCATCTCTTCTGCATGTCCTCTTTCCTTAGGACCTACGTAATACGGATGTCCTTTCTCATCTACCTTAATCTCTGATTCAGTAGAATTAAAAGCGATGGCACCCTTTTCTGTACGGTGTCTGCGGATGGCATCTGCGCAATCTCTTAAATCATAGAACAACGATCCAAGATGACTGTACTTATCTGTCATCTCTTCATCTCCATCCAGAATCAGATTGACATTATGATAGGTCATTCTTTCAAAAGAGCGGATAAAGGAAGAATAAATCTTATAGTCAGTCACATTGCCATTATGGTCAATATTCATATCACATGTATTGGTTAATCTGACAACATGCGGATTCAAAGAACAGATACCGTTTGATAATTCATGCGGCAGCATTGGTACAACCCTGTCTGTCACATAGGTAGAACAGCCTCTTTTAAGAGCTTCTTTATTTAATGGAGAACCTTCTGTTACATAATGCGACACATCCGCAATAGATACTTTAAGGTTCCATCCATTGTCTGTCTTAACTACAGAAACAGCATCATCAAAATCCTTGGAATCATCACCATCAATGGTTACCGTAGGAACATTTGTTAAATCTGTTCTGCCTTCACATTCTTCTGATGAAACTTCCTGTGGTATTTGCCTTACCTGTTCTTTTACGTCTTCCGGAAACTCTGAAACAATATTATGATCCAGAAGAATCGAAGTAATGTCTACACCAGGATCATCTTTATATCCGATGCATTCCTTCAGCTGAAGTTTCATCGGAGTCCGGTAATCTTCAATTGTGCAAAGTACTTTCATACCTTCTACAGGTGTGAAATCATAAGGAATACTGATCTTAAACAGCTTATCAGCCAGCTTTTCATCATCCGGCACAAAGTGAAGACCATGTCCCTTGTTTACATATGTACCGATGATATGATCCTTGTCTCTTTTTAAAACTGCAATAACCTTGCCCTGATCCTGCCATGGATGGCATTGTACAAGTACAGTATCTCCATTCAAAGCAGTATTCAGATCCTTATCATTGATACGGACAGAATCCCTGTCTTCAAAATCCAGGAAGCCTGTACCAGCCCGGTTAATGGAAATTCTGCCTTCTACGATCCCTGCCTGTTCTCTTGTCTGATATTGTCTTCCATCTGAAAGAAAAACATCATAGCTTTCTTCCATTTCATCCAATGCTTTGGAAAGTCTGGCAAAATCAGATGATGAATGCATATTCAGACCATCCTGAATATCTTCAATTTTTCTTTTCCCTTTTTTATGACTGTCCAGATACTGCAGTATCTGATCTTTTAATTCACTCATATATACCTCAAAATAAAAACCGGTAATCTCTACCGGCTTATCTGTTACGCTGCTACAACACGGATAATAATAACAAGAGCAAAGAATGCTATTCCTAACACTAATGTCAGATTGGAAATGATCTTTTCAGATCCTCTTTCCTTTACATTTGCGAACAGGTTTAATCCACCATTTCCGGTGAAAGCACCTGACATACCATCTGTTTTTCCGCTCTGTAACAAAGACAGAATAATCAGCAGAGCTGATACAATCATCAATAATGCATCAAGCATAAAAAACCTCTGCTCCTTTCGATCAACGTGAATATTATATCCTTCTTCAAGTGTGTCTACAACTTAAAAAAGAGGAAATCCGTTAAAACAGATCTCCTCTTTCATGATTATGAATGAATTACTTAGCGTTTCTTAAAGCATCAACGTTGTAGAATCCGTTTCTTCCACGGTATTCAGCAACATCACCAAGCTCTTCTTCAATTCTCATTAACTGATTGTACTTGGCAATTCTGTCTGTACGGCTCATAGAACCAGTCTTGATCTGACCAGCGTTGACACCAACTACCAGATCAGCAATTGTTGTATCCTCAGATTCACCGGATCTGTGGGAAACAACTGCTGTATACTTGGCTTCCTTAGCCATTTCGATAGCATCCAGAGTTTCTGTTAATGTACCGATCTGGTTAACCTTGATCAGGATAGAGTTAGCAACGCCAAGATCAATACCCTTCTTCAGGAATGTTGTGTTCGTAACGAACAGGTCATCACCAACGAGCTGTACCTTGTTTCCAAGTCTCTCTGTTAACTTCTTCCAGCCATCCCAGTCAGTCTCGGATAAGCCATCTTCGATGGAGATCAGAGGATACTTGTCAACCCAGCCGGCGATCATGTCGATCATCTCATCGGATGTCTTTTCACCATCACCAGATCTCTTCAGTTCATACTTGCCTGTTTCAGGGTTGTAGAATTCAGAAGAAGCAAGGTCCATAGCGAAGCAGATATCAACACCTGGCTTGTATCCGGCAGCTTCAACAGCTTCTGTCATCAGCTCTAATGGTCCTTCATTGTGCAGTGTCTCTAATGGGCCGTTTCCACCCTTGATGGAGTTTGGAGCATATCCGCCTTCATCACCAACACCTGTGTTATAACCATACTTCTGCAGAACCTTCTTCAGAGCATGGAATGTTTCAGCACCCATACGTACTGCTTCATGCAGGCTCTTGGCACCTACAGGCATGATCATGTACTCCTGGCAGTCAACTGCAGATTCGGCATGCTTGCCGCCATTTAATACGTTCATCATTGGAACAGGCATAACCTTGGCATTTGCACCACCGATGTATCTGTACAGTGGCAGACCGCAGGAATCAGCAGCAGCTCTTGCTGCAGCAAGAGATACACCCAGAGTAGCATTAGCACCCAGGTTCTTCTTGAATGGATCGCCATCCAGATCGCACATTGTCTTATCAATCAGAGTCTGATCAAAGACATTCATTCCTAATACCTTAGGTGCGATCTTATCGTTAATGTTTGCAACAGCCTTTAATACGCCCTTGCCATCATATCTGCTCTTGTCACCATCACGAAGTTCAAGTGCTTCTGACTCACCAGTAGAAGCTCCTGATGGAACGATTGCACGTCCCCATGCACCTGATTCAGTCGTGATTTCACATTCAACAGTTGGATTTCCACGGGAATCCAGTACTTCACGAGCATGTACTTCAGCAATTGGATCTACAAAATTAGGCATCTGAAATTTTCCTCCTATGATTACCTTTTTATATGTTTCAGAGACAATATCTCTTTGAAACCTTACTTTGTTGCATCAACGAGTGCCTTGAAAGAATCAACCTTCAGAGAAGCACCACCGATTAATGCGCCATCAATATCTTCGCAAGCCATATATTCCTTGATGTTGTTTGGCTTGACGGAGCCGCCATACTGAATTCTGACAGCTTCACCTGTAGCTTCATCATAAAGACCCTTGACAGTGTCTCTGACAAGCTTGCAGCAGGACTCTGCTGTATTGACATCAGCACTCTTGCCTGTACCGATAGCCCAGATTGGCTCATATGCAATGACCATTCTGGATACTTCATCAGCACTTAAGCCTTCTAATGACTCCTTTAATTCTGTCTTCAGAACATCAGCTGTCTTACCGGCATCATATTCAGCTTCTGTCTCACCAACACAGAGAATTGGTGTGATATCGGCTGCGAACAGACGCTTAGCCTTGGCAGCACAATGAGCAGATGTCTCATTGTAATATGTTCTTCTTTCAGAATGACCGATGATGCAGTATGTAATACCGATTTCCTTTAACATCGGTACAGATACTTCACCAGTATAGGCACCGGCATCTACTTCATTGCAGTTCTCAGCAGCTACCTTGACAGCACCTGCATTTTTAACGGCAATGTCCAGATCAACAAATGGTGCACCGATACCATAATCAGCCTTCTCATCACCAGTTACATAACCAGCGATGCCATCAAAGAATTCTTTAGCCTCTGATGGAGTCTTGTTCATCTTCCAGTTTCCAAAGATAATTGGTTTTCTAGACATATCTAATTACTTCTTGTCCGGGATAATAGCGACACCCGGAAGCTCCTTTCCTTCCATGAATTCAAGGGATGCACCACCACCTGTGGAGATGTGTGTGAATTTGTCTGCGAAACCGAGGTTCTTGGCTGCGGATGCAGAATCACCACCACCGATGATTGTGGTTGCACCATCCAGGTTAGCTAAAGCCTCACAAATAGCTTCTGTTCCCTTTGCATATTCAGGCTTCTCAAATACGCCCATAGGTCCATTCCAGAATACTGTCTTGGCACCTTCAAGTTCCTTCTTGAACAGTTCAACAGTTTCAGGTCCGATATCCAGTCCCTGATAACCGTCATCAATCTCACCAGACTTGACAACCTTGATATCTGTTGCGTTGTCAAATGCATTAGCTTCGACTGTATCAACCGGTAAGAACAGCTTTCCTTTACCCTTTTCAAGGAATTCCTTTGCGAGATCTTCCTTATCAGCTTCTAACAGAGAATCGCCGATCTTTCCACCTGTAGCTGCGGAGAATGTATAGGACATACCGCCGCCGATTAATACCTTATCAGCGATCTTGAGCAAGTTTTCAATGACACCAATCTTATCAGAAACCTTGGCGCCGCCAAGAATTGCAACGAATGGTCTCTGCGGATTATTCAGAGCACCGCCTAATACTGTTAATTCCTTTTCAACTAAGAATCCAACAGCTGCACATCCTTCCGGCATGTTGCTAGGAATACCTACTGTAGATGCATGTGCTCTGTGTACAGAGCCGAATGCATCTTCAACAAAGAGATCACCTAATGAAGCCCAGTACTTGCCAAGCTCAGGATCATTCTTTGTCTCACCTGGTTCATAACGTGTATTCTGCATCAGAACGATAGAACCATCTTCCTGATTCTTAACTGCTTCTTCCAGTTCAGCACCTCTTGTCGCATTGACAAACTTAACAGGTGCATTCTGCAGTTTTGCAAGGCAGTCAGCCACAATGGACATATCATTCTTTGCCTTGTCTTCTTCCTTCTTGATCTTGCCAAGATGGGATAAAAGCAGAACCTTTGCTCCATTCTCAGTCAGATAATTGATTGTTGGCAGAGCAGCACGGACACGATTATCGTCCGTAATGACACCATCTTTGTGTGGAACGTTGAAGTCTACACGTACAATGACGTGCTTTCCTCTGACGTCCAGATCCTTAACCGTAACCTTAGACATTAGAAAATAGCCTCCTTAAATTAGCCGTAAGTATTATAACACCCGTAAGAATCTTTAATAAAGACTGCATAAGTGTTTTTGTGTACAAATTCACAGAATTTTTTTCTGTTCTTCACATGGTCAGAAAAAGCCTGCATTCTGCAGACTTTATATTCATTTATTCATCAGGCCAGTTACAGATCTGATAGTACAGCTGCTCATATACACCGGCACTCTGTTCCCATGATACATCTGTCGTCATGGCAGAATGCACAAGTCCCTTCCAGCCTGGCCGGTTGTTGTAATACTGATCAACAGCCCAATGCAGTGTATAAACCATATCATCCGGATTAGCAGCCCAGAAACTGAAACCGTTGCCTTCACCCGTATACTGGTTATATGGATGTACGGTATCCTTCAGACCGCCTGTTTCTCTGACTAATGGCAGAGCACCATAATGCATGGCAATTAACTGACCAATGCCGCAAGGCTCATACAGGGATGGCATTAAGAAGATATCACATGCCGCATAGATACGGTGTGCAAGATCTTCATTATATCCGCAATAATAGACGGCATCTCCCTTATATTCGGATTCCATCCACTTGAAGGCATTCTCTGCATTTGCTTCACCTGTACCAAGAACACAGAACTGCACATCCATGCCCATGATTTCACGGATACGGTCTGTAACCATATAAATACCCTTCTGGTTGGTTAATCTTGATACGATAGCGATCAATGGCTTCTTGTCATCCACATTCAGACCAAGTTCCTTCTGCAGAGCCTTCTTATTTGCCTTCTTGCCAGAAGCCCATGACTTTACATCATAGTTTTTCGCAAGTTTCTTATCTGTCTTTGGATTCCATACGGTTGTATCAATACCGTTGACAATGCCCCAGAGATCTCCTCTTCTATAGCGTAATACGGCATCCATTCTTTCACCATATGCTTCCGTCAGGATCTCATTGGAGTAAGTCGGAGATACGGTTGTGATCTTGTCCGCGTAGACAATACCGGCCTTCATAAAGGAAATACCGGAATCAAACTTAATGGAACCATCATCAAAATAACTGTAATCCAGTCCCAGGCAGCTTGGTAACATATCTACGCCGAAGTTACCCTGGAAAGCCATGTTATGGATTGTAAATACATGCTTGATATTCTGATAGCGGTAATCATCCGCATAGCATGCATGGCAGAGTAACGGAACCATACCTGTCTGCCAGTCATTGGAATGAATGATATTCGGCCACCAGTCAATGAAGTAGATCATATCCAGAAGTGCTCTCTGGAAGAATGCAAAGCGTTCCCCGTCATCTTCATATCCATAGAGACCTTCTCTTTCAAAGTATCCCTGATGCTCAATGAAGTAATATACAACGCCATCTACTGTAGCTGTGTAATATGTGGCAGGCTGGTCAATCCATCCGGAATGTACCTGAATGGTGCCGAGTCTTGTTAATTCATCATAGTGTTTTTCAATGATTTTTGAATACAGCGGTAATACAACTCTGACGTCATGACCTCTTTTGGCTAAAGCCTTCGGCAGAGAACCGATGACATCAGCCAAACCACCTGTTTTTACAAACGGCAGTCCTTCTGATGCCGCAAATAAGATAGATCTGGACATTATGCCTCCTTATATCCTGTCTCTTCTCTTGACATAAACTGGTTCTTCATCTGTTCCCTTTAATTCCTTGACATGATGAATAATCGCATATTTATCAACGATGACATGATCCAGTTTCACTCTTTCACCAATGTATGCTCCAGGAAGAATAATGGAATCCTTTACCACGGCATCGGAACGGATTGTTACATTACGGGCAATGACAGAATCACTGACCGTTCCTTCAATGACGCATCCGTTTGCGACAACACTTCCCTTTACCGAACTTGTATCAGAATACAGCGTTGGAGAAGAATCATTTGTCTGTGTATAGATCGGCCAGCCTGGTTTAAATAACCCCTTGGCTACACTGCGGTCACGTAATTCCATGGAAATACGGAAATATTCAGAAAGGCTGTTAATGCATGCAACATAACCCTTAACCTGATAGCCTCTCATATCTAATTCATCTACAGAATCATTGAGAATATCACGGAACCAGTACAGGGAAGAAGTTTCTGCAGCTTTCTTGACAAGCTCAATAAACAGCTTCTTGGAAAGGACATACGCTTCCATGGAGATGGAACCTGTCTTTCTCTTGCCGCGGTTCTTGTCAAATCCGGTAATTCTCCTGTCCTTGTCCATTGTCAAAGTATCGCAGCCCAGGAATCTGGTTCTGCCATCATTTGTATTGGTATACAGAACTGTTACATCAGCTTTGGATTCAATATGCTGCTGGAGTACGGTAGAGAAATCCAGACTGTAGACAAAGTAACTTGGTGCGACAATCACGTATGGATTTGTATCTTCCTCAATATACTGCATATTGAGCATGTAATTGGCAACATCATGATTGTAAACAGGTGATGAGAAAGGCTTCTCACCATACAGAATTCTTAACTTTCCACGCTTGGAATTGATATTGTAATGTGCACCTGTGCCAAGATGTTCAAACAGATTACGTGGTTTTTCCTTGCAGTAAACCTGTACATTATCAATACCGGAATTTGTCATATCGGAAAGAATAAAGTCAATAATACGATACCTTCCCATGAAGGCAATTGCCGGTACCGGTCTGTATTCATCCAGACCGCCGACATCAGCTGTATTATTCTCAAATGTAATTATACCTAATGCTTTCATGTCCCCGGTCTCCTTACTCAACATACTTCTTAGCGACAAGTTCAATATGTTCACTCTTGGCCGAGCCGCATACTGTACCAGGAGCGATCTCTACATTATCCGCAACGATGCATCTGGTCACCCTTGCGCCTTCGCCAATCTTGGCACCCGGCTGGATAACAGAATCAATAACCTTGGCACCCTTGCCGATTTCACAATTCGTACCGATGACAGAATTCTTTACTTCACCTAATACAACTGATCCCTGGGTAATATAGGCATTGGAAATCTTTGCTTCTTCACCAATAAACTGCGGTAATGCATTGACATCCTCTGTATAAATCTTCCAGGTTGGATCTCCTAAGTCCAGGGCATTGTTTTTCTTTAACAAGTCCATATTGGATTCCCAGAGAGAATCAACTGTACCTACGTCCTTCCAATATCCCTTGAATCTGTATGCCGCAAGTCTTCTCTTGTCATTTAACATTGTCGGGATGATATCTTTACCAAAGTCATGAGAAGAATTCGGATTCTTGTCATCTGCGACAAGGTATTTTCTCAATGTCTTATATGTGAAAATATAAATACCCATAGACGCAAGATTGCTCTTAGGATGCTCTGGCTTTTCTTCGAATTCCTGAATCATGTCATCACTGTCGCAATTCATGATACCAAAGCGGGAAGCTTCCTTAAGTGTTACCTGCAGAACCGCGATGGTCGCATCCGCATTCTTCATGTTGTGATATGCGAGCATCTTTTCATAATTCATCTTATAGATGTGATCACCGGAAAGCACAAGAACATATTCCGGATCAATAGAATCCAGGAAATCCAGATTCTGTGTGATTGCATCTGCTGTGCCTCTGTAAACATCAAGGCCTTTCTGATCTCTTTCTCTTGGGGTCAACACATATACACCACCATCATTGGTGTCCAATCCCCAGAACTGATCCTTGGCAACATATGCGTTTAAAAGTACTGACTCATACTGAGTCAATACGCCGACTGTAGAAATACCAGAGTTTGCACAATTGCTGAGCGGGAAGTCAATAATACGGTACTTGCCGCCGAAGTGAACTGCTGGTTTTGCTACCTTTTTGGTCAGCTCATGCAGGCGGCTTCCTCTGCCACCGGCTAAAATCATGGCTGCCATATTGTTAGCTCTCATTGTAATTTTTGCCTCCTGAATTATCGTCAAATTATGTGTTGCTAAAAACATTATATTACAGTTTTAATTTCCTAAGAACAGAAATTCATAGATTCTCTGCCTTTTTTGTGAACATTTCTCTGACAATTGAAACAAAATACAATGACCCGCAGATAAGGACTGTACCTTTCACATCTGATAATCGGACAGCTTTCTCTATTGCTTTCTCATAAGACGGTTCTTTTATGGCACCATCAGGACTTAAATCATCTAAGGTGTCTGCTCTTGCATTATGAAAACTGGTAACGATCAGAACATCAGATATACTCTGCAATCTTTCTGCCATTTTCATACCAGGCTTATCTTTCAAAGCACTGAAAACAGTAATCAGAGGACGCTTTAAACATCCTGCTGAAGCAGTTAATGCTTCTATGCCTTCTTCATTATGAGCACCATCTACATAAACATCAGGATTCTCAGATACTTTTTCAAACCTTCCTGCCCACATACTCTGATTCACAGCCTGCTTTACAGATTCACTATGAATATCAATACCTAAAAGGTAACTGCACCATAGTGCCAAAGAAGCATTCTGTTTCTGATATTCAGCCAGGGAAGATAATGCATATGTATCATGCATAAAAGAAAAGATACCCTTACCAAGATTTCTGTAAGCAGGCATTTTCTTAACGGACGCATGTATCCGCCAGGCATGTCTTTCAATAACAGTTAATGCCTTAGTATCAATCATACCAACAGCACATGTTTCATAAGGCATGATAATACCCGCTTTTTCAAAGGCAATCTGTTCGATCCTGTCACCTAATATCTGCATGTGGTCTTTCGCAATTGTTGTGATAACAGATAATACAGGCTTTTCTATAACATTCGTACTGTCTAATCTGCCGCCAAGTCCGCATTCAATAATGGCATAATCCACATGTTCTTCATAAAACCATGTATACGCAATCAGGGTATCAATTTCAAACATACCCAGATCATATTCCACGATATCCTCATAATACCGCTTCAGATATTTCATGAATACATCATGAGGAATCCATGCATCATTGATCCGGATACGGTCTCTGTGATTCACTAAATGCGGAGAAGTAAACATTCCTGTTTTATATCCCTGTGATATGAGAATATCTTTTAGATAATTACAGGTTGAACCTTTGCCATTTGTTCCAGCCACATGGATGATTCTGATTTTATTCTGAGGGTTCCCTGCTTTATTCAGGATTGTACGTATAGGTGTTAAGCCATGATTCTTGTTATGACGGCTCATCACCCATTCTTCATTGATTTCCATCATGATTCAGATTCGGTATCTGCCAGTCTATGGCTTTTTCTCCATGTTCTTCTAAAAAGTGATTTGTCTTTGAAAAGTGACGGCATCCAAAGAAACCATGATAGGCACTTAATGGAGACGGATGAGCTGCTTCTAAGACAAGATGCTTCTGATGATCAATCATACCTGCCTTGTTTCTGGCATTTCTGCCCCATAAAAGGAATACGACAGGTCTGTCCAGTTCGTTGATCTTACTGATCGCATGATCCGTAAATATCTCCCATCCCTTCCCGGCATGAGAATTGGCTCTGCCTCTTTCTACGGTCATAACCGTGTTCAGAAGGAATACGCCCTGCTCTGCCCATGGCATAAGATAACCATTATCCGGAATATAGCAGCCCAGATCATCATGCAGTTCTTTATAGATATTCTGTAAGGATGGAGGAATTGGTACACCCGGATTAACAGAGAAACACATGCCATGTGCCTGCCCGGGTTCATGGTAGGGATCCTGACCAAGAATCACGACTTTGATATCTTTTAAATCACAATGTTCAAAGGCACTGAAAACAAGCTGTTTGGGAGGATAGATGGTTCTATGGGCATAGGCATCATGGACAAAGGAAGCCAGTTTCTTAAAGTAAGGCTGACTCCACTCTTCCTGTAACCATGGCCACCATTCATTATGAATCATGAGCGGAACGGATCGTCCTTTCTATACCGATATGCCAGTATCAATGCAGCGATACCCACCACTGCACATCCTCCGACAATTCCATAAAGCAGTCTGTGATCAGAAGAAGAATTCTGCTTTTCACTAACCTTGCCGCCATTAAACTTGTGGGATGTATCATCTGTAACACCCAGATAGTTATCTACATCTTTCTCAACTCTTTCAAAAGGTCTGCCGCCATTATCAAGCAATACCTTATTGAAAGATTTCATATCAAACTTTGTCTTCTGTATATTCTTTGCCTTTGACTGTAAAGTCATAAACTCGGCAAGTCCTACACCATATGGAAGTAAGGTACCAGGCTCGGAGACAACAAAGTCATAGAGATCATCCGCCGCATCAGAATTCAGTCCAATCTGATTCAGATAATCTGAAAGATCGTTCTTGCTCCAGCCAAGACCATTGACACCAAGATCCGCAGCCGCATCCAGAACATAATTGATAGAAGTATTCAGCTGGTTATATACCTTAGCGTCCGCATTCATATCGGCTATATCAAAAGCCTGCATCTCCGCATACATTCCCCAGCCTTCCTGGTAGCCCATTATGGAAAGGGTTGATCTGACTGGAGCCGGATTCGTATTCAGGAAATAGGTAGTCTGAAATAAATGTCCCGGGAATCCCTCATGTGCCAATGTTTCATACAATTCATTGGTATCACTGATATTATCTCCATTGATCTTGATGACATTATCCTTCATATCATCTATCGGAGGTTCCATGTAATATGCCACAATACTGTCATTGGCTACACTTGGATCCAGATAGGATGCCGTATATGTTACTTTCGGTCCTTCCGGCATCACTTCACCAATATGAGCCTGCAGGTATTGCAGAACAGCATCCGCATTATCAAAATCCAGGGTTTCCTTGTAATCATCTGTCTGCATGACCTGATAGAAATCAGAAATATTTCTCTGTAAGAAGTCATCACAGACATTAAACATAGTCTGTACATCTGTATTCATGCTTGTCTTGTATCTGGCAAGAGCCGCATAATACTCTGGTCCGTCTTTTAAGGAATATACACTGTAATCACTGTTCTTATCTCTTGAACCCTTTAACTTTTCTAATGTATCTTCTACTTTCTGATAAGCAGGAATGACCTGATTTAATACAAGATCCTTATTTTCTGCTTCATAGTTATTGATTTCATCCTGACTCAGGCCATCAAAAGCTTCTACATTCTCGTTAAAGATTGTGATTAATTGTGAATCATCCTTCTTTTTGACAAAGTCATCAATATATTCTTCGGTATTCTTTAACTGATCATTATTCAGGAAATATCCCTTTTCAGCCTGTTTCTTTGTAATATCAAGACAATCATCCAGATAATCATCTACACTGTCCACTACCTTCAGATAATCATCAATATCTTCTTTCTGATAAAATACAAACTCCGTTAAAGAAGTCACAATATTATCCAGCACACCTTCTTCTCTGGAAAAAAGAAAATCAAAGTAAGGATAACTGTTGATATCTATCGTATTCTGTAAGGCAAATTCCAGTGTGTCATAATCTGCCTTCTCTTCATCACTTAAAGAATCATAGTCAAACTGATGCAGTTTCTTCAAAGCATCTTCTGCATCTTTCTTGTCTGAGGCGTAATCATCCCAATCTGCTTCACCAATGACGGCATCCGGCTTTTTTATGCCATAGGACGCATAATCCTTAACTGTAAAGTGCATGGTTGTATAGTCATCTTCCATTGCCTCTACAAACTGATCATTCATAAACTTCTGAAAGTCTTCACTCTCATCCGCATGCACAGGCACTCCTGCTGCAGTGATGGAAAGAGATAAACCCAGAACGAATCCGACTGTTTTTCTGATATTCATGAAACCTCCCTGAATGTGATTCACTACTGTTTCAAAGCCTGCATATCTTCCGGCATAGCTAACTCTTCATGAATCTTCTGCTTTGTAAATGGTGAAACAAGATCAATGACAGCACAATGCAATGCAGGTCTTTCAATAAGATCCGTATTGCCGCCATATAATGCATCCCCGCACAGCGGATGACCAAAATATGCCATACCTGCCCTGATCTGATGCGTACGTCCCGTACGAATCGATATTCTTAACAAAGATCTCTCTTCATATTCCTCTATGACTTCATAATCGGTAATGCACATCTTCCCGTCAGAAGCTATCTTACGGGCATGCTGCGAAGGATCTTTCTTAAGGGCATATCTTAAGGTACCCTTCTTTTTCTCAAACCTTCCTTCCACAAAGGCAAGATACTGTTTATGAAGAAGCTGTGCTTCTCTTTCTTTACTGAGTCTTGCGGCAGTAGGCTGATTCTTTGCATAAACCATTAAACCGGATACATCTTTATCTAATCTGCCGACTGCTCTGATCACAAAATTGTCTCCATAATAATTCTGCAATACTGTTCCAAGATCGTCACTCTGATGTTCAAAGGCAGGATGACATACCATGCCTGCCGGCTTATTGACAATGACAAGATCCTCATCTTCATAGACAATATCCGGTTCTCCTGATAACAGGATAGCATGCGGTGTATCTCTTTCCGGGAAAATCATTGTCACAATATCACCAGTATGCACAATCTCACTGACTCTGGCAGGATGATCATCCAGAAACAAGCCATCAGAGAACTTTAATCTGGATATTTCCCTTCGGGAAAGACCTATGCTTTTCGACAAAACGGTCTTTAATGCAAGACCGTTTTCTTTTTTCTCTATTTCAGCTTCAAGCTTTTTTCTCATTATCGTTATCCGCAATCTGACTTCTCAGATAGCTGTCAATAAAACCATCCAGATCGCCATCCATGACACTCTGAATATTGCCTACTTCATACCCTGTACGCAGATCCTTGACCATTGTATAAGGCGCAAATACATACGAACGGATCTGGGATCCCCATTCATTAGCCTTTACTTCTCCCTTAACAGCAGCTAATCTTTCTTCCTGTTCCTTGATCTTTAACTGCAGAAGTTTTGACTTTAACATATTCAGACACGTTTCACGATTCTGTATCTGGGAACGCTGGGTCTGACAGAAAACCGTAATACCGGTAGGCTTATGGGTCATACGTACGGCCGAGTCTGTCTTATTGATATGCTGACCACCGGCACCGGAAGATCGCATCGTGACTACTTCCAGATCCTTGTCATCAATTTCAATATCCATATCATCTTCAAACTGCGGTACAACTTCTACTGAGGCAAAGGATGTATGTCTTCTGGCATTGGCGTCAAAAGGAGAAATACGGACCAATCTGTGCACCCCGCTCTCTGCCTTCAGATAGCCGTATGCCATAGGTCCTTCAATCAATACAGAACAGGACTTGATACCGGCTTCTTCACCCTCTTCATAGTCCATTAATGTAATCTTGTATCCCTTGCGCTCACAATAACGCATATACATTCTGTAAAGCATCCCGGCCCAGTCCATGGCTTCCGTGCCGCCAGCACCCGGATGAATTTCCAGAATAGCATTATGGTTATCATAAGGTCCGCTTAAAAGAACCTGTATTTCAAAGTCACTGAACTGCTTCATTGTATCTGTATACTCTTCCTGAACCAGTTCATTCATGTCTTCATCAAAAGTAGTACTCAGTTCATTTACAGATTCACTCAGATCCTGTAAAGCAGAATTCAGTTCATCATACTGATCTACCAGACTCTTCATCTGGTTATTATTCTTGATCAGATGCTGAGCTGCTTTCTGGTCATTCCAGAAATCAGCTTCAGACATCTTTTCATTATTCGCTTCTATCTGTTTTCTTTTATCTTCAATATTCAGAGACTTTCCCATGGAAGCCAGTTTCTCACTGTTTTTGGAAATTCCCTGTTTCATCTCATATAGTTCCATTAAGCCTCCTTTGGTGCCTGTGAGGCAGGCACTACCTTGACATTCATGCAGAAAGCCACGATTTCCTGGGCAATGGTACGCATCATGTCTTCAAACAATGCATAACCTTCCTGCACATAAGCCTGCAGAGGATTGGATTGTGCATATCCTCTTAAGCCAATGCCGTTTC